>JBAVUB010000722.1:0-2329 GCA_049696575.1 Acidobacteriaceae bacterium
GTACAGAGTACAGGGTACAGGTTACAGGGAACAGGGTGCAGGGTACGGGGTACAGGGTACAGGGTACAGGGTGCAGGAGACAGGAGACAAGAGACAGAAGACGGGAGACGGGAGACAGGAGACAGGAGACGGGAGACGGGAGACAGGAGACGGGAGACGGGAGACAGGAGATCGATTAGCGGGGGCGCGGGGAGATTTGGAGGGTGGTGAAGGTGGCAATCGCATCGAAGTCACGATCGCGGTGCCAGACGGGAACACGGTTTTCGATGGCGATGGCGGCGATCAGGCAATCGGTGGAGGAGCGAATGGTGCGGCCTTTGTTGCGGGCTACGCGATAGATTTCCGCGGCTGCCAGGAAGAACGACTTCGGCAAGGGGTCGCTGAGAACGGGCAAGGCCAGGAAGGAATCACGGAAGGCATCGGCGCGGGGGGTGGAGCGCAGGCCCTGGAGGACTTCCTGCAATACGGGTCCGCAGGTGACGAAGTTGAAGAGCTGCTCTTCGGAGATCCTTTTTCCGATTTTGCCGTTGAGCATTTCGACCCAGATCGAGGTGTCGACCAGAATCAAGCGCGTCTCCGGCGGCGGCTGGTGGCGCGGACGGGTTGGTCTTCGCGCATGGCAGCAAGGTTGCCCTCCCAGAGGCCTTCGCCGAAGAAGGAAGGGATGCGCTGGATGCGGCGGACGCGGAGAACCTCAGCCAAAGCAATATTGACAGCGGCCGACCAGGTTTTGGCCTGGAGCACTCGTGTGGCCTCGTCGAGGAGATGCGCATCCAGCACAAGATTTGTACGTTTCATGCGTCTAGTATGCCACACAGAGAGCACGAAGAGAAAAAGCGGATAGCGGACAGCGGATAGCGGATAGGAAGATGCGGCGCGCTTTGCGTGGATCGCATCTCTGCCAAACCGGGCAGAGGTGGGGAGCCCGGCGGAAAGCACAGAACAACGAATAAGATTCAGGTCGTTGCTGCGCGACGATTCCCCTCCCGTTGGTCGGGGGGTCCTTCGACTACGCGCCGGGAGATTGGATCGCATCGCCGGAAGGTCATTGGCGGCGCTTCGCTCAGGATGACATTTTGGCTCAGGAGATTTCGAAGATGTTTTCGGTTTTGGCGGCCTGGGCGAGGGCGCGGTCGGCGAGGTGGCTGGCGATGGCGTAGAACTGGGCGGCGAGGGGTGAGTCGGGGCCGGCGAGGGCGACGGGCATGCCGGTATCTCCGCCATGGCGGATTTCGGGGACGAGCTCAACGGAGCCGAGGAAGGGGATGTTGAACTGCTTCGCGGTGCGCTCTGCGCCGCCGCGGGAGAAGATGTCGATTTCGGTGTGGCAGTGGGGGCAGGTGAAGTGGGACATGTTCTCGACGATGCCGAGGACTTCGACGTTGACCTGGTGAAACATTTCCAGAGCCTTGCGCGCGTCCTGGAGGGCGACGTCGGAGGGGGTGGAGACGACGATGGCGCCGGTGAGGGGGACGGTTTGCACGAGGGAGATGACAACGTCGCCGGTGCCGGGGGGGAGATCGATGAGGAGGATGTCGAGCTCGCCCCATTCCACCTGCTGGAGGAACTGGCGGATGATCTGGTGGAGCATGGGGCCGCGCATGACGAGGGGCTTGTCGCCGGGGGAGATGAATCCGACGGAGATGACTTTGACGCCGTGGGCGAGGTTGGGCTCGATCTGGTTATTGGCGAGGATGCGGGGCTGCTGGGTGGTGCCGAGCATGAGGGGAACGTTGGGGCCGTAGATGTCGGCGTCGATGAGGCCGGTGCGATGGCCGAGCTGGGTGAGGGCGATGGCGAGATTGACGGCGAGGGTGGTTTTGCCGACGCCGCCTTTGCCGGAACCGATGGCGACGATGGTTTTGACTCCGGGGAGGGCGGTGGGGGGCGGCGGGGTGGCGGGGTGGGACATGAGTTCAGGTTACAGGTTACAGGGGGCGCGAGCGGATAGCGGATAGCGGATAGAAGAGCGGCGCGCTTTGCGCGCATCCCACGTCCCCAACTGCAGGGACGTGGGGCACCCAGCTTCTGTGCCTTCTATATCCCGCTTCTATGTCTTGATGGGGGTGGCGGGATCGAATTTGGGGATGTGGCGGCGGCGGGCTTCGGATTCGCGGATTTCGCGGCGGCGGCCGGCGTCTTCGAAGCGGCGTTTTTCGTCGTCGGTTTCGAGCTGGAGCGGCGGGACGGGAACGCGGCGACCCTGAGGGTCGATGGCGACGAAGGTGAGATAGGCGGAGGCGACGTGGCGGTGAATGCCGACCAGCGCGTTTTCAACCCAGACTTTGACGCCGACTTCCACGGAGGTTTTGAAGGCGCGGTTGACGGA
>JBAVUB010000723.1:0-4443 GCA_049696575.1 Acidobacteriaceae bacterium
GGGTGATGTTGCCGGCGAGGGTTTCCCCGGCGGTGATTGTCGCGGTGATCGAGCTGGTGCCGCTGCCGCTGA
This sequence comes from Acidobacteriaceae bacterium, assembly GCA_049696575.1. Taxonomy (GTDB): domain Bacteria; phylum Acidobacteriota; class Terriglobia; order Terriglobales; family Acidobacteriaceae; genus Palsa-343. Next base: position 73 of record JBAVUB010000723.1, read on the forward strand.
AGGCCACGCTGGCCGCCTGCCCGGCGGGAGTGGTAATCGCAGTCGACGCGATCGAAAGCGTGCCGCTCAGCGTGTTGCCCGCGGTAACGCCCATCTGGAATCCCGTCTGCTGCGCGGAGCTTCCACCTGCGCTCCCGATAGGAACGATCAGCGAGGTGATGTTGTCCTTGCCGGCCGTCGAGCCCACGTCAGGGCCCATGCCAATGGTCAGCGTGGTGCCGCTGGTGATCGCAACCGTGTAGTCATGGTTGGTTGCGCCGCCTTCGGACTGCAGGTTCAATGCGGTCGCCAAAGCCGCTGCCGCCGCCGTCTGTGTGGCGGAGTCGGTGCTGGTCAGGCCGGCAAAGCTCGACAGGCTCGCGGTCACCGCGGATCCAGCGACTCCGCCTACCATCGGCGTGAAGCTGAGAGTTCCGCCGAGCTGGCTTCCCAGGGTCAGTGTCGTGGTCAGGGTTGAACTGGTGCCGCTGCCGGCGGTAGCCCACGCGATATTCGTTGCCGACGCATAGGTGGGGGCGTTCAGCGCCGCACTGGATCCCGATGCCGCCACGCCGCCCGCGGTAAACGCGCCCGACGCCAGCGAGGAAGCCGCTCCCGTTGCCGAAGTGGTCACCGGCGGAGCCGAAGCCGAATAGGCATTGCCCCATGTCAGTGCGCTGGTGGTCTGGTCGCCGCTGAACACCGTGATCCCGTTGTATTCCGTGGTGCTCCCGATGGTTCCGATCTGCGTCAGAATATCCTGGTACTCCTGGTTGGCCGCGCCCATCTGCGAGGGAGACAGCGTGCCGCCGCCCGCTTCCGTGGCCAGCGTCACCGCGCTGGTCAACAAGCTCGTTACCTGCGACAGCGCGCCATCTGCGACCTGCAGAAAGCCCGCGCCCTCACTGGCGTTGCTCGAGGACTGCGAAAGAGCCGCGGAGTTCGCCGCAAGGCCGTTCGCAATCGACAAACCGGCCGGATCGTCCGCGCCGGAGTTGATCTTCGACCCCGAAGACAATTGCGTTAATACGTTTTGCAGACTGGACTGCGTCTTGTTCAGGTTATTTTCTGCATAAACTGCCGATATGTTGTTCAGGACTCCCAGTGGCATAATTCTTCTCCCGTTTTGAAATGGGGTTCCTGAACGAGGAAGCACGTGGCCCTTAGGCCTGCGCCCACTCAGGAAACCTCTTGACTCACGCTCTTCATCGGCTCCTCATCCCTCCCCATTACCTCCCTCCTCCGCTTTGGTCATCGGCGTGCACCCTCGCCCCTCCCAAACCCCTCTCCTCACCCCCGCTCCCTTCCCGCCGATAACCATCTCAAGGCCACGGAGACGCCCCGCCCATGATCCACCTCACCCGGCTCAACGGGAATCCCCTGGTCGTCAACAGCGACCTCATCAAGTACGCCGAATCCTCCCCCGACACCATGCTCACCCTCATCAACGGCGAAAAAATCGTCGTGCTCGAAACCTGCGAAGACGTCGTCAACCGCACCATCGCCTACCGCGCCCGCGTCTATGGCGAGGCCGCCGGACTCCTGCGCTCCTTCCCGGTGAATCCCGCTGCGGACACAGCGCGTGTCCTCGAACAGACGACTCGCCCTTCCCCAATCACCGGCGACCCCGAGGACTAGCTCCATGGACCTGGGCAGCCTTGGCGGCATTCTTCTCGCGCTGGCCGGCATTCTCGCTGGCCTGTTGCTCGAAGGCGGTCATCTGAGTCAGGTGCTGCAGCCCACCGCCGCCATGATCGTCTTCGGCGGAACCCTCGGCGCCGTCATGCTCCAGTTCCCGCTCAAAACCGTCTTCTCCGCCGCCTTCCGTCTGGTGCGCGTCTTCTTCCATCGCGACGGCGGCGGCGAAGCCCTCCTCCGCCAGATCGTCGCTTTCGCCAACAAAGCCCGCCGCAAAGGCATCGTCTCCCTCGACCAGGATCTCCCTCAGGTGGCCGACCCCTTTCTTCGCCAGGCCCTGATGCTCGCCGTCGACGGCACCGAACCCTCCGAGTTGCGCCGCATCATGGAGTTCCAGATCGACAATGTCAGCGAAATCGAAGCCCGCATTCCCGCCGTCTTCGAATCCGCCGGCGGATTCTCCCCCACCATCGGCATCATCGGCGCGGTCATTGGCCTCATCCAGGTCATGCAGCATCTCGATCACATGGATCAGGTGGGACGCGGCATTGCCGTCGCCTTTGTGGCGACCATCTACGGCGTCGGCTCCGCCAATCTCTTCTTCCTCCCCGCTGCCGGGAAGCTGAAGCAGCGCGCTCGCGAAGATCAGCGCCTGAAAGAGATGGCTCTCGAGGGCGTGATCTCCATCCTCGAAGGCATGAATCCCCGCATGATCGAAATCAAGCTCGCCAGTTTCCAGGGCAGTGCTCCGCCGATCTCCGAAAAGCCTGTGCCGGAGTCGCGCCCGTGAGATCCACGTCTCTCCAATCGCGCAGAACCTCGGACCACGTCTCCCATGACCGCTGGCTCGTTTCCTACGCCGACTTCATCACCCTGCTCTTCGCCTTCTTCGTCGTTCTCTACGCCAGCTCCCGCGCCGACGAGCGCAAGCAGACCCAGATCGCCCACTCCATCCAGTCCGCCTTTCAGGCGATGGGAATCTTTCCCTCCACGCCGAAGGCCGAGGACCATGCACCGCCCACCGCCGAACCCCAACCGCCGGTTCCCCCGGTCAACGTCGTCCTCGGCGACGACCTCTCGGCATCGCCTGCCGTGCAGCAGGATCTCCAGCACCTGCAGGCCCAGCTCACCGGCCTGCTCTCCACCCAGGTGGCTCAACACATCGTCGCCCTCAAGCTGGGCCGCGATGGCCTCGTCATCTCCCTGCGTGAGTCCGGCTTCTACGACAGCGGTTCCGCCCTCCCGCATACCCAGTCGAAAGCCACGCTCGACGCGGTCGCCGCCAAAATTGCCGCCACGCCCTACGATATCCGTGTCGAAGGCCACACCGACAACGTGCCGATTCACACCGTCCAATTCACTTCCAACTGGGAACTCTCCACCGCCCGCGCCACCGAGCTCGCCAAAATCTTCATCCTGGACTATCACTTTGCGCCCGCGCGCCTCTCCGCCGCCGGCTTCGCCGAATATCATCCCGTCGCCGCCAACGACACCCCGGAAGGCCGCAGCCAGAATCGCCGCGTCGACATCATCGTCCTGCCCCGCATCAGCGTCCTGCCCACCCAGCCGCAGCACTAAGCCCCGCACTGAACGCCGGGCTTCGAGCTGGATGCCCACATCGGTTCGCTACCGGCAGATGTAGGAAATCGCCCCAAGTGCGACAGGGTCCTGAATTTCTGAACGCTGAACGCTATCCGCTGAACGCTGTTCTCTAGCTGAACCCCAGCACCGGGTGCGGAATATACGCCTCCTCGAGCGACGCCGTCTCCTCCGCCGTCAACTTGATCGCCAGCGCCGCGACCGCATCCTCCAGATGGTTCTGCTTCGTCGCGCCCACAATCGGCGCCGTGATCCCCGGCTTCGCCAGCATCCACGCCAGCGCCAGCGATGCCTGCGCGACGCCCTTGTTCTTTGCCAGCGCTTCCAGCCGATCCACCACCTTGTGATCCGCCTCTTCCGTCCGTGCGTACATTGTGTTCCCGAAGTTGTCTGTCTCCGACCGCTGCGTCGTCTCGCTCCGCCAGGCCCTGGCCAGCCGCCCGCGCGCCAGCGGGCTCCACGGAATCACGCCCACTCCCTCGTCCCGGCACAGCGGAATCATCTCTCGCTCCTCTTCGCGATAGAGCAGGTTGTAATGGTTCTGCATCGAAACGAACCGCGTCCAGCCATGCCGATCCGCCAGGTATTGCGCCTTCGCGAATTGCCATGAGTACATTGACGACGCCCCGATGTAGCGCACCTTTCCTGCCTTCACCACATCGTGCAGCGCCTCCAGCGTTTCCTCGATCGGCGTCTCATAATCCCATCGATGGATCTGATACAGATCCACAAAATCGGTCTGCAGCCGGCGCAGGCTCGCATCCAGCTCATGCAAAATCGCCTTGCGTGACAGCCCACGTCCGTTCGGCTCCTCGCGCATCACGCCCCACACCTTGGTCGCCACCACCACCGATTCGCGCCGCACCGCGCCCTTCAGAAAACGGCCCAGCACCTCTTCGCTGGCGCCGCTCGAATACACGTTCGCCGTGTCAAAGAAGTTGATGCCCAGATCGAGCGCTTGCTTGAGAAACGGCTGGCTTTGCTCTTCATTGAGCGCCCACGCGTGCCGCCCCGCCTTTGGTTCCCCCGGCGCTGGCGGTTTCCCGTACGTCATGCACCCCAGACAAATGCGCGAAACCTTCAGCCCCGTCCTGCCCAGATTGACGTATTCCACAATGGCTCCTCATCGGTGCGTCGATGAATCAATTCTAAGAT
>JBAVUB010000724.1:0-4840 GCA_049696575.1 Acidobacteriaceae bacterium
GCTTCTTTCAGGATGGTCGCGATCAGCTCCTTCTCGTGGCGAATGATCTCAGCCTCCTGCACCTTGATCTGCTGCTCTTTTTCGATCTGCTGCACCTTCACCTGCTCCGCGATGACCTGCTGCTGAGTGATGTTGGTCTGCAGTTCGTAGGCTTTGTCCGCCGAAGCCTGCTGCTTGCGGCTCTGCTCGGCAAACTGCGCCTTCGAAATGTCGAGATCGCGCTGCGCCTGCGCCTGTTTCGAGAGCGATGCAGTCTCGGCAATCACCCGCTCCTGATCGGCTGCCGCTTTTGCGACCGCGGCTTCCCGAGTTGCATTCGCGCGGCGGATCGCAGTGTCGCGCTCGGCCTCCGCTGTCGCGATCTCCGCGTCGCGCTTGATGCGCACAATATCCGGCCGCCCCATGTTGGTGATGTATTCGTTCTTGTCGCGCACTTCCTTGATGGTGAACGACACGACCTCGAGGCCCATCTTGCTCATGTCGTCAGCACAGGTGCCGCGCATGCGATCGGCAACCATCTCCGGCTCTTTCACGATTTGTTCCACCGTGAGCTGGCCGATGATGCCCCGCAGATGGCCTTCCATCACGAGGCGGATCAGGCCTTCGCGCTGCGGCGGCGTTTTGGTGAGGAACTGCTCGGCGGCGGTGAGGATGGATTCCTGATCGCTGCGGACCTTGATCTGCGCCACGGCTTCCACCGTGACCGCGACGCCCTGCTTGGTGTAGAGATCCTGCTGCGGCGCCACGTCGAAGGACATCAATTCCAGCGACAGCTCCCGGCAGTTCTCCACCATCGGAAAAATAATCGTCCCGTGCCCCTTGATGACCCGGGGGCCGCGGAATCCATAAACGATGAGCGCCTCATTCGGGCCGGCTTTCCGAAACATTCTGGCTAACATTCCGGCCAGAATGATGAACGCCAGCAGGCTGAGTCCAACAATAACAATGACGGTGTTGGTCATAACGCCCGATCCTTTCCATCGGGGCTGGTGCTGCGGGTTGTAGTTGCGGCGGAAGAAGCGTCGCCGGAGGCCTCGCCCTGCTCGCCGGAGAGTTCGTCCCAACGGCTCACATACGCGATGCCTTGTTCGTAGCGCATGACCACGACTTCCGTTCCGCGCGCAAGGGCTACGCCTGCGTCACTGCGCGCGGGAGCAAAACGGCGGCTGCCGTTCTGCGAAAACTGAATCTCACCGTTGCCGCCTGCCCGAACCGGCCCGGTGACCACACCGAGAATCCCCACAATGTCGGTGTCGGCCGCCGTCAGCTCATGTTCGTGCGGCAGCAGCACGCGGACCAGAAACCAGAAGAGGATCGCTCCGCCAGCGAGCCCGGTGATCGTCGCGAGAGCGAGCACGACAAACATGCCGAAGTCCCCGCTGCGCGCCAGCAGATAGCCGCAGCCCCCAAACCAGCAGAGAAACGCGGCCAGGGTAAAGCCGTTGACCGGGCTGACGCTGGATTTTGTAACCGCGCCACGCACATTTGGAATGTGGACGTGGGAGTGCGCTGCGCCGTGACCGAAATGCAGGTGCACGTGCCCGACGTGCAGATGCGTGAACGCTCCCAGCGCCGAAAGAATGGTCAGCGAAAGTCCCAGCGTGAAACAAATCAGGTAAAACGTCGTCATTGCCTGGCCCCCTTCCCCCTCTTTTCATCCCGACCGGATTTGGGTGCCCCATATCTGCCCGGTTTTGGCAGATATGGGTTCGCAATACCCTTTCAGCGCGGCATTGTGTCAGGGCACGAATTTATTCGTGCCGTAAAGCCTGAAAACAACCCGGGGCTTTAGCCCCTGAGTGCCGTTTTTGATCGCAATCACCATGGCGAGAATTTCGCCTCCCAACCAACCGTTTTTGTAACAGGGCACGAATTTATTCGTGCCGTTCAAGCCCCCAAAATTGAAGCGGGCTTCAGCCCCTGCGCTTCTTCCCTCCTCCCCCTGAAAGCCTCTCCGAATCTATTGCGCGCCCGTTGTCCACCGCGGGCTTCAACACCTCAAACAGCCTCTCCACCAACCCCGGCGTCTCGATGACAGCATTGAGCAGAAGCAGGCAGCGCCGCGAGTCATTGTGGCGCGAAACCGCCAGCAGCGCCTGGCGCAACTCGCGATCGCGGCGAAAACGCTCCGCCCCGCTGATCAGCCAAAGGTCCAGCTTGTCTTCGAGAGCCCGAGCATCGCTCTGCAACTCGACGTGGTAACCCTCGGGATCATCGACCAGATAGCCGGGATGAACCTTGAAGAACTTCGCCAGCACCTGGCGCGTGGTGTTGGTCATGTGCGGGCGAGCGCCGCTCTCGATCTGCGAAAGATAACTCTGGCTCAGCGTGGCGCTGGTTTCGGCGCGCAATGCACGCACCAGCTCCTGCTGCGTCATGGCCCGCCCAAGGCCGCGAAGATTGCCTTCGACCTCGCGCAGATACCGGAGTTTTTCGCCCAGCTTCATAGAGATATTGCAAATCGCAATTACTGTATCGCAATCTGCGATAAAGTCAAGCAGAATCGACCTACCCGGTTCACGACCTCAAAACCGACGGACATGCTTGGATTTACAGGCGCTCAGACAACCGCCGGCAGCCGCCCATACCAAAACCCACAATGAAACCACCACCCACCCGCACTGTCATCCTGACGTCGCGCTTCGCGCGGCGGAAGGATCTGCGGTTGCCTTCCTGCATGCCTCCAGCCGACAATTCGACGGGAACGACAGTGGTTGGGCTCTCGAATTACTTCTCAGTCAGCTTCGAACGGCCGAACAGATTACAATTTCGCCAAAGTTCATGGATCGTTGGCCGTTACGCCAGCGATGAAAGCTGGCTTAACAACCGCTTGCGGTCCCTGGAAGATTTGATCCCAACGGATAGGAGACCGTGATCATGAGCGAGCCTGCTTCGCGTTCAGTCGCTTCTGAGACTGCTTTTCTTGAAATTACCTTTAGCCGCGCATTGTCCATCTGGTGGGCATATTTTTGGCGACACATGCTCTATGGTGGCACTGCTCTCCTCGTTGTCGGACTCCTTGAAGGATTAGCTGGGCTGGAAGGAAGACACCTGTTGCTTTCTTTGAGCGCCGTTCTGGTAATGGCTGCAGCGTCATTGCTTGTGCTGGGGATTGTCCTGCATAAACAATTCCGTCAGTTTTCTATTCGACTTGTGGTATCTCCACATTTAAGCGCCACTACCTCTGTTTCGGGCAACTGACCGGCAATCCCGAACCTACCTACCCGGTCTCCGCCTCCACCCTCTCCGCCAGCCTCTTCGGCGCCGCCTGCAAATAGCTCGCCGTCACCAGATCCCGCACCTCATCCCAGTCCACCTTCCCCCGGTCCAGCCGCAGCCCCACCCATCCCCGCGGCCCAATGTACGCCGGCAAATAAAACTTCCTGGGATGTGCCTCAATCAGCTTCCCGTTCTCGCCGGGAAACGCCCGCGTGCACACCGAGACGATCCCATCCCCGTGATGATCCTTCAGAAAATACGCAAACACCTTCTTCCGCACCGTGAACGACGCGTGCGAGCCCATGTCCGCCCGCACCGCCTCCGGCAGCGCCATGCAAATCGCGGAGACCTGCGTGAGGCGGGGCTCTTCGGCGGCCTTCATCTCATCCCAGCGAGACCTTCAGAGCCGCTGCAAAATCCACTGCAGGCTTGTACGCCTTCGGCAACTCGACGTGCAGACCATCGGCCGCCTGCCGCCAGCGAACCTTTTCGCCGGTCCCCAGCAGTTCGACCCGTTCGATCTTCCCGGGCTGCGTTGTGCCCGAAGTGCCCAGCGACTGCACCACGAACTCCCCGGCCGGCCAGCCCAGAGCCGTGGCATACAGCACCTTGCCATCTTTGCTGCTGGTGAAGCGAATATCCTTCTCGCTTAGCGCCCGGATACTGTCCCCCTTGAAGCGCCCGGTATCGATCGTGTCCGGCCCCTCGCCATAGACCTTCCACGGACGGGTCTCGTAAATGGCCTCGCCGTTCACCGTCATCCAGTCCGTGATGCGGTCGAGCACTGCAATCTCCTTGCTGTCGATGGTGCCGTCGGGCTTGCCGGGGACGTTCAGAATGAAGGTTCCGTTCTTGCTGACCGTGTCGATGAGCCAGTGGATCACGTCCCGCGGCTGCAGATAACCGCCGTATTCGCCGGGCTTGTCGAAGAGCGCGCGATCGTAGTGCCAGTCGCCGAGGCACGTCTCCGACTGCCACGCATACGGCATGATTTTGTTGGTGAGCCCACGCTCATAATCGACCACCGCCGACTTCGCCCACTTATCCGGAACCTCCTTGATGGTGATGACGCCTTCCATCTTGGCGCCGTGGGTCTGCAGATTGTGGTTGTAGTAGAAGGCGCCTGCGTTCATGCCGCCCCACCCCAGGGGAAAGAGCGGATTGTCGAAATAGAGCAGGTCAGGATTGTGCTGCTCGATCAGATCGCGGGTGCGGTCGTAGAAATTCTTGACGAACGAAGGATCGGGCAGCGCATTGTGCGGATGCTTCGCGCCATAGAGCCGCTGCGGATCGTACCCCTCCCACCATTGGCCTTTGCCGTCGGCCATGGTCATGCGACCATCGTAGGGAACGCCCGCATACGGGCCAGACTTGTCGGCGCCGTGCGCGGTCTGGTACCACCACCAGTTGCGCGCCTGATGGACAGTCACGCCCAGGCGCAGACCCTGATCCCGAGCCGCCTTCGCCCAGGTGCCCACCACATCGCGATGCGGTCCGAGGTTCACCGCATTCCACGGCTGATGCTTCGAATTCCATGCATCGAATCCGTCGTGATGATTGGCCAGGCTGATGAAAAACCGCGCGCCGGCCTTCTTGTAGCGCGCGATCAGCTCATCCGGCT
>JBAVUB010000725.1:0-1904 GCA_049696575.1 Acidobacteriaceae bacterium
CGATCGCAGGAAGCAGGGCGCGACGCAGCCAGCGCAGAAGGGGTGCGGAGTTATTGCGCAGGCGGCGCCCCCTGTTGGCCCATGGCAGGGGCGGGTTTGCTTGACGCCTGGGTGAGCTGGAGGCAGGCGAGACGCTCGCGGCGAGCATCGTCTGCGCGACCGGATTCGGAATAAGCGCGGGCCAGCGCGATGTGAATCTCGACGTTCTTCGGGTCGAGGGCGAGCGCGCTCTCCAGAGTGTGCGTGGCGGACTGGACTTCGCCGGTTTCGAGCAGCGCGCGCCCCAGCGAAAGCTGGGCCATGGGCAGGGTGGGTGCTTCTTCTGCAGCTTTCTTCGCTTCGGGCAGGGCTTCGGCGGGGCTGTTCTCCATCAAGAGAGCCCAGGCGAGCATGGTGTGGTCGATGGCGTTGGCAGAATCGACGGCCAGCTCGCGGCGGAATTCGGCGATTGCGGCATCCTGATCGGTGGGATAGAGAAGGTAACCCCAGGTGTAGTGAACATTGGCCGCCGCGGGATAGCGCTCAAAGAAGGTCTGGTAGGCCTGGGCAGCGGATTTCGGATCGCCGGAGAGAAGAAGGAAGGTCGCGTTGCCGGCGAGTGCGATCATGGCGCGCTGCGAGGGGTCGGCGTCTTTCGGAAACTGAGGCATGCGCAGAGTGGCGAGGCCGACAGCAACCAGCAACTCGTCGTTGGAGAGATGCTGGCGCGCGAAGTAGCCGTAGGCGGTGAGGGCTTCTTCGAATCTGCCCAGTTTCGTCAGTAGTTGTCCTTCGTGGTAGCGGAGGATCTGCGTGTTGCGGGAATCGTCCGCGGCTCCGAGAGCGAGCGCGTGCTGCACATCGTCCAGCGACGGTTCATATTGGCCGAGCTCAAATTCGCAGAGCCCGCGCAGCGCCGTTGCGGGTGCGGCATCGGGCATCAGACTGAGGTAATGGGTGAAGGCGTCTTTGGCCTGGGCGTAATCGTCGGCGCTGTAGCGGAGCTGGCCGAGATACCACCAGCCGTCGGGCCAGGAAGGGTCGAGGCGCAGGGCCTGGGAGTAGAGATCGGAGGCGCGTGGGACATCGCCGGCCTGGCGGGCGGCGGCCGCATCGGTCTTGAGCCGATCGAAAGTGGAGGGAGAAGGCTGCGGGGAGGGTTGCGCCGCGGCGGTTGGGGCGTCGGCTGCCGCTAGGGCCAGAGCGGCGAGGACGATCGCGAGAACCCGATGACGATTTCGGCTTCGCCGAGCCATTACGGCGCAGGCCACGGACAACACCTCCGGAAATCCCCCTTTTTTGACGAGATATGACCGTTCAGGATAAGCGTTTGTGGGGTGATCGTAGCATAAGGCTGCAGGCGGAGCCGGTGCGACTACAGCCCCAGAATGCCCCTGATTTGGGGCAGTTTAGCAGATGGATAACACTGGGTAACTGATGGTTTCCCCAGGAGTTAAGGCAGAACCGAGATTTCCCTTGACAATCATATTTGCGGCGGCGTAAAAACTCGGGTCAGCATCGGGCTAAACCGTTTAACCGCAGCCTGCTCCAGTAACGGGCAGGTGTGTGGTTTAAGTTTAGAGCGCTCGAGTAAGGGATAAGCCGGAAAGAATCGGCTTACGAAAACAATAACGATTGCAAGGTCCATGCACGATTCACAGGAGGCACACGTATGAATTCCATCAGACGACTGGCAGCAGTGTACCTGCCAGGCTCGCTGGTCATCTCGGCACTGCTGATTATTGGGATGGTGATGTTCACCGCCGTTCCGAGCCACGCTCAGCAGCTGACCGGAACGATGAGCGCAACGGTATATGACTCATCCGGCGCGGTCGTTCCCGGGGCCACCATTACCCTGAAGAACGCGGCGAGCGGCGACGTTCGACGCACGGTTTCCGACGGTGCGGGGTACTTCACATTTACGG
>JBAVUB010000726.1:0-5214 GCA_049696575.1 Acidobacteriaceae bacterium
CGGCGAAAATTGCCGCGGCCTGGAATGCCGGCTGCCGGCGCTTCGACATGGCCATTGGCGGATTCGGCGGTTGTCCCTTTGCTCAGGACGCGCTGGTGGGCAACGTGGCTACGGAACTGGCGCTCGCCGAGCTGGAGCGGCTGGGGGCTGAACTGCCGAGGCTGCATCCGCTGGACAGCCTGCGTGCCGCAGCCGCGGAGATCGAACGCAAGTACGGCCTGGCCGTTCAGTAGCCCTTCCTTTCCAGGCGGCCTGCTCTGCCTGGTACACTGGGAGCGATGATCCCCACGCTCGAATGGACCCCGGAAGGGATCCGCTTTCTCGACCAAACCAGGCTGCCGCTCGAAGAGGTTTACGTCCTCGCTACCACGTATCAACGGGTGGCGGAGGTGATTACGACCATGGTGGTGCGCGGAGCTCCGGCGATCGGCGTGTCGGCGGCGATGGGGCTTGCGCTCGGCGTAAAAAACAGTTCGGCCACGACCGTTCCGGCGCTGGCGGCTGAGTTCGAAACAATGTGCAGGACGCTGGCGGCGACTCGGCCGACGGCGGTCAATCTTTTTTGGGCGATCGAGCGGATGAAGCATCGGTTTAGCGAACTGGCGGGTCGCACCGGAGCCACGCCGGCCAGCGTTCGCACCGGCCTGATCGCCGAAGCGCAGCACATGTACGACGAGGACATCGCAGCCTGCCGGCGGATGGGTTCGCATGGAGCGGCGCTGCTGCCGAATTCCGGCGGCGTGTTAACGCATTGCAATGCCGGTGCGCTGGCGACTTGCGGCTACGGTACGGCGCTGGGCGTGATTCGATCAGCGGTCGAGCAGGGGCATCGGATTCATGTATATGCCGACGAGACGCGGCCGTTTCTCCAGGGCGCGCGACTGACGGCGTGGGAGTTGATGCACGACGGCATTCCGACCACGGTGATCTGCGACAACATGGCGGCCAGCCTGATGCGCCAGGGGAAAATTCAGGCGGTCATCGTCGGCGCCGACCGGATTGCGGCCAACGGCGACGTGGCCAACAAGATTGGAACCTATGGGGTTGCGGTGCTGGCTAAGGAGCACGGCATTCCGTTCTTTGTTGCGGCTCCGTGGTCGACCATCGATTTGAAAACAGCAACAGGAGACTCGATCCCGATTGAAAAGCGGCCGGAGATCGAGGTGACGCACCATGCGGGCAAGCAGCTGACTCCGCATGGGGTGGGGATTGAGAACCCCGCCTTCGATGTGACTCCGGCGAAGTACGTGACGGCCATCATTACCGAGCGCGGGGTGCTGCGCGCGCCGTACTCCGATTCGCTCGCCGAACTCGAAACCGCTGCGGCAACCTGAAAGAGTTGTTGCTGGGATATTGAATGCCTCCCGCTCTCTATTGCGTTTGCAGTAGGAATGCAGTATATTTGCAGTATGGAGGGCTTCCCATGGCTCGCTTTACAATTGACACGGACCGGCAATTCGATCAGAATCTCAACGATCTTATGAACCTCACCGGCGGTACCAAAGCCGACGTGATCCGCAAAGCCCTGGCGACCTACAAGTACCTCAAAACAGAGGACCAGGACCCTGAGTCCACGGTCTCCATCACCAAAAACGGTACTGTGGTTAAGGACGTGATTCTTCCCTAGCTTCCCCGGGCTGCCAGGAGGAAACTCATGGCTGCAGCCCCGCCCGCAGGCCCGCTCCGCCACCCCAGACAGCCACTACGGCTGCGGACGCCTACAAGACCGCCCTCGACCTCTACAAAACCGCCGGCAGTGAGTTTCGCGATTCCTTGAGTTTCGGTTTCGATCTCACCGGTGACGAAGACAATCCTGCCCCTGGTCACTCTGCTCCTCGGCTACCTTTTCGGCAAGAAGAGCTGACCGGGCCTTTCGAGCCTGCATCACGGGTTGCGATGTTGTAACCGGGCAAGTCCTGCTCCGGCTCCGTGTCTTTTCAGGACGCCTGCAGCCAGCGCGCGTAGGGGTACAGCAACAGGAAAACGATCAGGGCGAGGGCGAGCACGTCGGCGTAAAGCAAGAGGAGAACGCCGCCGTGATAGAAACTCCAGCGCGGGCGGAGGCAGCGGCTGGTTTCCCAGGTGCCGTAAGCAGCGAGAAAGACGGGGACGATGAGCAGGAGCGAGGCGTGGACATTGGGAAAGCCCGCCCAGACCATTGCAAGGACGACACTGCCGACGACCAGCACGGTTCCCCGGAGAAGCGAGCGGGCTCGTATATTGAAGACGGCGTACTGCATGGGGCGGGCGCGGGAAAACTCATGACTACTGTATCGAAATCGGGAGCGTCTTCGCCGGGCGCGATCTCCGCCGCGGATAAACGCGAGCGCATTGTGAAGCGGGTGGCGCGGGAGCTGCGCGACGGCTACTACGTCAACCTGGGCATCGGGCTACCGACGCTGGTGGCGAACCACGTTCCGCCGGGCATCGAAGTTGTGTTGCAGTCGGAGAACGGGATGCTGGGGGTCGGGCCGTATCCGCTGGCGGGCGAGGAAGACCCGGACCTGATCAACGCCGGCAAGGAGACGGTGTCGGCGCTGCCGGGATCGGTTTACTTCTCGAGTGCCGATTCGTTCGCGATGATCCGGGGCGGGCACGTCGACCTGAGCGTGCTGGGCGCGATGGAAGTCGATGAGGAAGGAACGCTGGCGAACTGGATGATCCCCGGCAAAATGGTGAAGGGGATGGGCGGGGCGATGGATTTGGTGGCGAGCGCGCGGCGGGTGATCGTGGCGATGGAGCATTGCACCAAAGAGGGTGCACCCAAAATTCTGAAGAAATGCACGCTGCCGCTGACGGGGGTGCGCGTCGTCGAGACGATCGCGACGGAGCTGGCGTGGATTCGCGTCACTCCGCAGGGGCTGGTGCTGGAGGAGATTGCGCCGGGAGTGAGGGTGGAGGAGATGCAGCGGGTGACGGAGGCGAAGCTGATCGTCAGCGAAGGATTGAAGGAGATGGAGATATAAGAATCCCCGCGCCGGTCACTCGACTATTTTTGCCTGGCCACCAAGAACATATCGATTCATCCTCTCGAATATTGACGCGCAGTCCTCATCACCGCCGCAGTAGGCGGGCTCTCTCGCAATGTTTACGATTGAGGCGCCCTTGAGCAGTTGGTCCGCGAATTGCGCGCCGGTCATTCCGTTTACATGGCAAGAATTACTTGGAGTGCAGAACTGATGGTGGAAAATCTTATCCGGTCACGGAAAATCGGGACCAAGATTGCTATGAACCGCAAAGACGTCTAGGTCGAAGTCAAGAGCGATGGAAGTTTTCCCCTCCAGCCTACCGCTTGGGGTCCATCCAAGCGCTTCCCAGAGCCCCTGCGGTTTATGATAGTGATCCGCGAGTGCCCCCTGATGAGTTAATGACTCGTGCGGCAAAGGCAAAGGAAAAAACATGTGCTGCCTGCCCAGCAAATCCTTATAGCAGCGCCCTTCCCGCTCATCCTCTCCTTCACCCGTCTCAGCTCCCAATACGATCGCATCCCCGATGATTCCGAGTTCCATACCTCCTGATACCCAGTCGCCGTCATTTTTGTCTGGATGCTGACCGCAGATTTCCATGAGTAACTTCAAATCAGGGGCCTTATTGAATGAGGCAGATGAGATCCTTCCTTCCTCGCTGTCTACCAAGAGTGGCCGCGCAAAATCCGTATGGTAGTCGAACATCACCAACAGAGCCGGCCTTCGAAGAAACCCCTCGCTTTGAGCCCACGCCAGTATTGGCAAGACCCATCGGTGATCCTCGTGGATAAATGCTGGTCTCCCAAGACCAACAACTTCGCGGAGTTTGTCAAGCCCAACAAGCGATGCCAGCTGATTAGGGATACTCATACTGTGAGCCTATACGTGAAGAATCTTGTCGCACGTGCCTACGGAAATAGGCTCTTAATTCCGGTACAACGGAAAATCCGCCAGCAGCAGCTCTGCCAGGCCATAAATACTGACGAAATCGAACCTGCCGCTCGTCGGCCGCTGCCAGTATCGTCCATGTGCCAGCCAGTGGCGGAACTTCAGCGCGGCCCGCAATTCGCCGATGTACCGCTTTAGTTCAGGATGATGCTGTCCCCAAAGGTCCAGCAAGTCTTCGTCGAACTTCGCTCGCTCCTGCCTGCTCTTGTAAAGCTGGCGAAACGCCCGGGAAAGCGGCTCCTTCCGCTTTCCTATTGAACGCAGAAGATAATCAACGCGCAACGCTGCTTCCACGGCGGCCAAGACCGCAAAGGTCGAGCGCATCTCGGTCTCCTCGATCCGGTCGAGGAGCAACTCCCTGAGAGCCTCCCTGAATTCCTCGGGAGTGGCACCTAGAAAGCGAGCGTTCCCCTGTTGATGAGACGGCTGCCAGAAGAACCGCAGCGAATCCACCACGTCGTTGTGGTAATCCGCGATCTCCGAAAGCTCCTGGCCCGCAGGATCGTCCGTTCTAGCCATTCGCAATTTCGAGCAGGAGGCTCAAAAACGTATCCTTGTTAATCTCCACGATCTCTCTTCTGGGCGGGCGGGCCACAATTCTCCAAACCCATCGGATATCGGAAGGGGATTTCGCTGGAGGGGGGGCCGGCATTTCGCCGTTAGTCCCCACGGAGACATGAACAAGCTGGGATAGAGATTTCAGCTCGCTGTCCAGCAGCATCAGTTGCGCCCGGCGGGCCACCGGACCGACGACATCGACCCGCCCCCTAGAGCCGACGAGAAGAAACCCAATCGGTTCGAGCTCGATCGTTTTGTTCCCGATTGCAATCCCCATCGTTCGCGCGGTGTAAGGACCGATGTATTCTTCGTTGATCTGGATGTCACGATAGCCGAGAATAATCTGCCCGGCGTCCACGTACTCCCTCAGGTATTCGCTCACCTGAGCGAAGAGTTTGTCCAGACGCCGCAGCCATTCCGCCTTCTCGGCTTGCCAGTCAACCTTCTCATCCTCAGATCGCTTGGCTGCCGTCTGCTCTCGCTGGACGAACTCGTAAAAAGCCCTGCTCGCCATCGTTGTCTCCCCCGGCTGGAGCGGCCACCGCCCTCCATTCATGATAGCGCCTTGGCCATCGGTGCGTTTTCGCGACGCCGGTGACCATACTGCGATCCTGACCCCGATCCTAATTCCCCTGGAAGGGGCATTACCAGAGGTCAAACGAAAACCCTTTGTCGCCGATAGGGGGCCGGAACTGATCTTAAGTGGTATAGCGAAGCAGGCTCGTATCGCCGATGATTCGTG
>JBAVUB010000727.1:0-2489 GCA_049696575.1 Acidobacteriaceae bacterium
CAGCAGCACTGCTGCCGGCGCGGCGAGCCGCCAGCGTGGAGCCCATGCAGGCGTTACGGACGGAGTAGGGGAGCAACAAGCGACGAAAATCCAGCAAAAAGCGAGCAAAGAGCGGTGCGGGCCTGGAAAATTCGATTGGGGAGCGAGTGATGCTCGGTGATCTGAAATACGCGTGGCGGCAGTTATGGAAGTCGCCTGGGTTTGCGGTGACGGCGGTCGTGACGCTGGCGCTGGGGATTGGCGCGACCACGGCGATCTTCACCATGTTCGACCAGGTCCTGTTGCGCGTGCTGCCGGTGGAACGGCCGCAGGAGCTGGTGCGGCTCAATTGGCACGGCAGTTTTTCCGGATCGGCGAACACCTTTGGCGGGAACATCGGGGACTACTACTCCTACCCGATGTACAAGGACCTGCGCGACCGCAATCAGGTGTTCAGCGGCATGCTGGCGACGATGCGGACCAGCGTAGGCGTCTCCTGGCAGAACCAGGCAGCGGACGAGCGCGCGGAGATCGTCAGCGGCAATTACTTTCAGGTGCTGGGGCTCCGGCCGTTTGCAGGGCGGCTTTTCAACGCGACGGACGAGACAGAGAAAGACGCGAACCCCGTGGTGGTGCTGAGCTACGACGAGTGGCGGACGCGTTTTGCGGCGTCGCGCGGGGTCATCGGGCAGACGCTGCGGATCAACGGGCATCCGTTCACAATCGTCGGCGTCGCTCCGGAAAATTTTCACACGGCCATCGGGGGCTACCGGCCGAGCCTCTTCGTGCCGGTCACGATGTCGGAGGTTGCGATGCCGTGGTCCGTGTCCCGCCACAACCTCGATAACCATTTGTCGCTGTGGCTGACGGTGGTGGCGCGGCTCAAGCCCGGCGTCACCATCCCCCAGGCACAGGCCAGCCTGGCGCCGCTGTGGCACTCGCTGCGGGCGCAGGAGCTAACGCTCTACAAGCAAGCCTCGCCGAGGTTCAAAGCGGGGTTTCTCGATAAGACGACCATGAAAGTCATCGACGACTCGCGCGGCTTCTCGCCCGGGCGCGTGGATCTGAAAACGCCGCTGGTGATCCTGCTGAGCATGGCGGGTCTGTTGATGGCCATGTGTGCGCTCAACGTGGCGACGCTGCTGTTGCTGCGCTCTGCAGCGCGCGTGCGCGAGATGTCGATGCGCTATGCACTGGGCGCGAAGAGCAGCCGCATCGTGCGGCAACTGGTGATCGAGGGAGGAATGCTGGGCGCGGCCGGAGTGGCAGGCGGCCTGGCCCTGTCGCCGGTGCTGGCCATCGTGCTGGTGCGCCTGATGACCAGCGCCGAACCAGGGCACGAGCCGTATTCAGCGAGCGTGGACGGCCGCGTCTTGCTGTTTGCGCTGGTGCTTTCCATGGTCGTGACGCTGCTGTTCTCCATCGCTCCGGCGCTGCACTTCCTGCGGCCGGATCTGGCTGGTGCGCTGCGGCAAAGTACAGGAACGGCCTCGAAGAGCTCCCAATATTTCCGCAAGGCAGCGGTGGGCGTCCAGATCGCGCTGAGTGTGTTGTTGCTGGGCGGAGCAGGGCTCTTTGTGCGTACGCTGCAACATCTGCGCGATCAGCCGGTGGGGTGGGATACCAGGAATGTCGCAAACTTCAGCCTCGATCCCACCATCTCGGGCTATGGCGAGGATCGCACGCCGCAGATCATCAAAGCGGCGCTCGATGCGCTGGGCCGGGTTCCAGGAGTGAGAATGGCGGCCGGCACAGACGATTCCGAGCTAATGGGCAATTCGGAGACGGATGGCTACGTCGTTCAGGGACACAAGCAGATCGAAGGCGAAGATATGGGTTTTGAGAGCCCGAACATTACGCCTGGGTTCTTCGCCACCATGCGCCAGCCGCTGCTGGCGGGGCGCGAGTTCAACGAGGGTGACGGCAAGAACGCCCCAAAAGTAGCGGTGGTGAATATCGCCTTTGCGAAGCGCTTCTACGGCTCCGCACAGAACGCGCTGGGACGCCTGATTGGCGAAGGGGATAAGCCGGATACGACCATCGTGGGCGTGGTGGGCGATGTGAAGCACCAGAACCTGCGCGACGATATCGGTCCCGCGGTGTATCGGCCGTACGCGCAGACGCCGCACCCGGGCGGCCTGCAGATTTACGTGCGCACCGCGCAGGATCCGGAGACCGTGGAAGCAGGAATCCAGCGGACCATCCACGATCTCGATCCGACCCTGGTGGTCGACGGCCTGCGGACCATGGAAGCGCAGGTGGACATCAGTGCTTCCGACGAGCGGGCGCTCGCGACACTGGCCATCGGATTCGCCGCGCTGGCTGCGCTGCTCGCCGCTGTCGGGCTGTACGGCGTGCTGGCGTATTCCACGCAGAGTCGGACGCGCGAGATTGGCGTGCGCCTCGCCCTGGGCGCGCCCCGGCACACCCTGGTCGCCCTGGTGGTGCGGGAGATGGCGTGGATCGCCGGGATTGCGGCACTGGTTGCGCTGCCCGCGACCGTCGGTCTG
>JBAVUB010000728.1:0-9495 GCA_049696575.1 Acidobacteriaceae bacterium
GCCCGAAGCTTTCACGCCGCAACGGCCGCCGGCCACACCACGCATCATTGCCACATCGCCTGCGGTGGCGCCGCCGGTTGAGAATCCCGTGCTGGTTTTGATGAAGTCGGTGCCAGCGGCAATGACCAGCTCCGAGGCGCGCAGCTTCTCTTCGACCGTGAGCAGACAGGTTTCCAGAGTCACCTTCACCACGGCTCCAGCCTCGTGCGCCACCTCGACCACTCCCTCAATTTCCTGCTGCAGTGCCTGGTTTTCGCCTGACTTCAGCAGGCCGATGTTGATGACCATGTCCACGTCGTGGGCGCCGATTTTCACCAGGGCCAGGGCTTCTTCGCGCTTGGTGGTTCCCAGCGAGGCGCCCAGCGGAAAGCCGACGACAACGCCGACGGGGACGCCGGTTCCCGCCAGCTCGGCGTACGCCAGTGCCGCCCACGTTGGATTGACCATGGCGCAGGCGAAGCCGTGCTCGGCTGCCTCGCGGCAGAGACGAATGATCTGCTCCTGGGTCGCTTCGGGCTTTAGCAGAGTGTGGTCGATCGCTGCGGCAAGGCTTTGTCTGGACGAGAGGGTCTGCTTCGCAAATGCTTCAGCGTCGAAGCCCGGTACTTCCTGTTCCTCTTCTTCATCGAGGAGGTGAATCTGGGTGCTCATGGGGGCAAACTCCTTTTCAGCCCGCCGATAGTTCCGGAGCGCCGGAAGGCATCAGACAGATGTCCGGCAGGTTCCGGTAGCGCTCTGCGAAATCCATCCCATAACCAATAACGAACTGATTGGGGATGATGAATCCCACATAGTCGGCATCGATTTTTTCCACACGCCGCGAAGGCTTGTCAAGCAGCGCGGCAATACGCAGGGTTTTGGGCTGGTGCTGCTCGAAGAGGCTGCACAGGAATCCCAGGGTCAGCCCCGTATCCAGGATGTCTTCGACGATAATGACGTTTTTGCCTTCGATGGACTGGTCGAGGTCCTTGATGAGCTTCACGGCGCCACTGGAGCGCGACCCTTTGCCGTAGCTGGTGACGGCGACGAAGTCAAAGGTGTTGTCGACGGAGATGCTGCGGGCCAGATCGGCCAAGAAAATGGCTGCGCCCTTCAAGACTCCGACGAGAACGATTTTCTCACCCGCGTAATCCCGATCGATCTGGCGTCCCATCTCCAGCACACGATGACGAATTTGCTCGCGGCTAAACAAAACCTCAAGTCCAGAGTGAATGCTTGTCGTGCTCACGCAGCTCAGATTACCTCGAAACCCGCCTGTGGAAGCTATACTGAACAGACGCGCGTATGTATCCGTTCATTCATATTGGCCGCTTTTCCGTTGGCACTTTCGGCATCATGCTTTGGCTTGCGGCGGTCGCCGCGTGCTGGATTCTCTACCGGAATTTCCGCCGCTGGGGGATTGATGCCGATGCCATCAGCATCGTGGCCGTCTCCACGGTGGCCGGTGTTCTGGGATCGAAAATCTGGCACGTTCTGGAAACCCCCCATGCTCTGATGCGTCATCCAGCCGATCTGCTCTTCGATCGCGCCGGATTTGCCTGGTACGGCGGGCTGATCGTCGGCATCCTCACGTTGCTGTGGCAGGCGCGGGTTTACAAGCTGGGCTCGCTGCAGATGCTGGACCTGGCTTCGCCGGCTGCGGCGATTGGTTATGGCGTTGGCCGGCTGGGATGTCTTGTGTCCGGCGACGGCGATTATGGCATTCCGACGAATCTGCCGTGGGGGATGAGCTTTCCGCATGGGCTGGTGCCGACCTGGCAGCGCGTGCATCCCACGCCAATTTACGAACTGCTGGCCGCACTGCTGATCACGTGGATCCTGTGGCGGCGGGGCGCGCCCGAGCGGCCCAAAGCGCTGGGCCAGATCACCGGCGAATACCTGATCCTGACGGGCATCGCGCGCTTTCTGGTGGAGTTCATCCGGATCAATCCGCGGATTCTGTGGGGGATGACCAATGCTCAGCTGGCGAGTTTGGGGGCGATTGCTTTTGGTCTGGGGTTAATCCTGATGGCGCGGTCCAGGGCCGGGGCGAAGACGGCGAAAACGGAGCGGCGGGCTGCAACTGCTCATAGTGCGTAGAGCAGGGCTCCCGGCTTCAGGCTTCCCAGGGATTCACCAGGCGAATGCCGCAGTCTTCGAAGTCCGGGGTATTGCGAGTGGCCAGGATTGCTCCGTGCAGACGAGTGATGGCGGCAATCTGGACATCCAGTCGGCCGACGATTCTTCCTGTCGCGTATCGTTGCCCCATCATCTCCGCATAGATCTCCGCAGCCCCACTGTCGAAGGCGAGAATGCCACGTTCAAAGTCCTCGTGGAACATGGCGTCGGCCTCGGTCTGTAATTCCGTGCGGCGTCTTCCCGGGGGCATGCGGGCAATCCCCGCAAGAATTTCCGCCTTGGAGACTGCTGTCGTGCAAAGCTCCTCAACCGGCTGGCTCGCCAGCCAGGCCATCACAACAACCGAAGGTACCGGCGCCATGGTCTCTGACAGCACATTCGTGTCCAGGATGATCACCGCTCTTCGTCGTAGGCGCCGAACTCCGGACCGCTGAAATCTACCAGCGGACGGTCCCCGGTTCTGGGTGGAATATCCAGCTCAACCCCGCCCAGGGGCTCAAAGCGCCGGCGAATGCGCTCCGCCATGTTCCCCCGCGGGGCCGAAGGAGCCGCCGTGAGCGTCTTCTCCAGAATCGCCCGCGCTTCTTCCTCCATCGACCGGCCGTTTTCCGCGGCACGGATGCGAAGCTTGGTTTTTACGGTGTCGTCGAGTTTGCGGATGGTCAGGGTGGCCATTCATCCAGCGTAGCGGATGCAATCAATGCTGTCAATGCTAGCAATGCTGTCATTGCTGGCATTTCCTAAGACGCTGATCTCGCATAGGTTACGGCGCATAACTCCTGATCCACTCCACGATGCTGCGCATCGCGGCGCCGGTCGGGCCGGAGGCCATCCACGGCTTTGCCTCGTCGCTCCAGGCCACGGCGGCGATGTCCAGGTGGATCCAGGGGGTGTCCTCGGCAAATTCCTTTAGGAACATGGCCGCGTTGATGGCCCCGCCGTAGCGTCCGCCGGTGTTTTTGATGTCGGCGATGCTTGACTTGATGACGTCGCGATACTCGTCGTCGAGCGGCAGCCGCCAGAAGCGCTCTCCGGAGATCTTCAGAACATCGGAGAAGCGCTGGTAGGTTTCTTCGTCGTTCGAAAAGATGCCAGCGTTGAGCAGGCCCAGGGCCACGCCGACAGCCGCGGTCAGCGTGGCGGCATCGATCAGGTGCGTGGCACCCAGTTGTTTGGCATAGGTCAGACCGTCGGCCAGGACGAGGCGTCCCTCGGCGTCGGTATTGATAATCTCGATCGCCTTCCCCGGCTTGCCGGGAGCAGGCATGGCGATCTCGACGTCGCCGGGCTTGTAGGCTTTGCCGGAGGGCATGTTTTCGGCGGCGCAGACGATGCCGATTACCTTCACCGGCGGCTGGAGTTGGGCAATGGCCCGCATCGCCCCGATCATGGCCGCGCCCCCGGCCATGTCGTACTTCATCTTTTCCAT
This sequence comes from Acidobacteriaceae bacterium, assembly GCA_049696575.1. GTDB lineage: Bacteria > Acidobacteriota > Terriglobia > Terriglobales > Acidobacteriaceae > Palsa-343. The sequence continues at coordinate 3,548 of JBAVUB010000728.1, forward strand.
GCTGTCGGAGGGCTTGATGGAAATGCCACCGGTGTCGAAGGTGATGCCCTTCCCGACCAGCCCGAGGACCGGACCAGCGGGCGCTTCTTTTGGTTCGTAGATCATCACGATCAGCGCAGGCGGCTCGTCGGAGCCCTGGGTGACGCTGAGAAAGGCGCCCATCTTCAGCTCGCGGAGCTGGTCGGTGCTGTGGACTTTGCATTCGATCCCGACCTCGCGGCACATCTCCGCCGCCCGTTCGCCCAGGATGGTTGGGGTGAGGCGATTGCCGGGCTCGTTGACCAGGGCGCGGGCAAAATTCTGCGACTCGCCGACGATCAGGCCCTCGCGCAGGGATGCTTCGGCGGCGGCCTGGTCGGCTGATGGGGGAGCGACGACCTGCAGCGACTGCACGCTGCGGTCCTTGCGGTCGGAGCGGTAGGTATCGGAGTCGTAATCCGCGATCACTGCGCCCTCGGCGAGCACACGAACCGTCAGTTTCGGGTCAAGCCCCTCAGCCGCGGGGACAGCGATCGCCAGTTCTCGCAGCCCGCGCGGCTTGGCGAAGCGGACTGCTGTTCCGGCACCCTTGCGGACTTCATGCGGGGTGAGTTTGGCGGCCTTGCCGAGGCCGATGATGAGCAGGCGCTTTGCCTTCAGCCCAGAGGGGCTATGGAGCAGCAGGGTCTCGCAGGATTCGGCCTTGAACTCACCGCTGTCGAGTACGGTCTGTGCTGCTCTGGATGGGGCGTCGTCGCTGGCGAGCAGGCGAATTTCGGGCTTCGCGGCCTTATTGGCCGAGGCGTCGAGGGCGAAGACGGCGAGGAGTTCGGTTTCGATTTCAGAGGAAGGGGCAAAGAGGATTTTTGTATTCATAGGTTTTGGGGCAGTGATCGTTACCAGATCACTTTAACTTCGGAATAGCGCCGGAAGATTCGGTCGCCCGTCACGATCGGCAGTTTCTCAGCAACCGCTGTCGCCAGGATCATGCGATCGAAGGGGTCGCGGTGGTGCAGGGGAAGCGAGAACATGGCAAAAGCATGGCGTGCTTCGAACGGAAGTGTGGTCACGTTTAGATCCCGAAGGGCGCGGAGGGTTTCGTTCAGGGGCATGTCCAGCTTGCCGACCGCATACTTTACGGCCAGTTCTGCGAGGGAAACGGCACTCAGCACCCATTCGTTTTCAGGACCTACGATGATTCGATCGACCTCAGGCGGCAATGCTCCCGCGTACGCGACGATGAAGGCCTGCGTGTCGAGCAGAACTCTAATACCTGCCCTCCAGCATCGCGTCGACTTCTTCGTCGGTCATCGGGTCAGCCCAATGGGGATCGATGATGCGAACCCGTCCCTTTCCTGTCCCCATCCTGCGCACCGGCTTCTGCGCCTCCGCTGCCGGGAGTGGCGAGATCAGGGCAACCGGTTTGTTGTACCGGGAAATGACGATGCTCTTCCCCTTCTCGACGTCATCGAGAAGCTGAGGGAGTCTGGCGCGTGCCTGGGCTGCGCTGATGGTCTTCGGCATGAGCAGAATTGTACAACAAATCATGTACAACATTTCAGGGGTTTTCGGCCACGAGCGACAGCCGCCCGAACTTCCCTTCGGGCCTCCGCATGTAAAATTGCGAGTCCCGGAATATGTTTGGCCGGCTGAATGAATCTATGCGCATCCTTCTCTCGATTCTGATCGCTCCGTTACCGCTGCTCGCAGGTGCACCAGCAGTCGGCCAAACGGCGGCTGCGCCGCCCGCGGTCTCCGATTCCTGCCAGCGGCTTGCCAGTCTCGCCATTCCCAACGCGAACATCACAATGGCCAGCGTGGTTGCGGCAGGCACATTCAACGGGCCACCCAACGCCTACACCGGCCAGGACCTTTCCGGTTTCTATAAGAGGCTCCCGGGATTCTGCCGTGTCGTGGTGCATGCCCATCCATCGGCCGACTCCGACATTGCCATCGAGACCTGGATGCCGGTGGCGGGGTGGAACGGCAAGTTGCAGGGCATCGGCAATGGCGGGTTCGCGGGCCAGATCGATGACTTCGAGCTGGGCGCGGGCGTGGCCAAAGGCTATGCCGCCGCGGCAACCGACACCGGCCACGCTGCTCCGATATGGGATGCATCGTGGGCGCTGAATCACCCGGAGAAAGTCGCCGATTTCGGCCATCGCGGCATCCACGAAATGACCCGCGTCGCCAGACTGCTCACGGCGCAGTACTACGGATCCGCGCCGCGGCGGGCGTATTTTGCCGGCTGTTCGGACGGCGGCCGCGAAGCGCTGATGGAGGCTCAGCGCTATCCGCAGGATTACGACGGCATTCTTGCCGGCGACCCGGCCAATGACTGGACTGCGCTTCAATCCTCGGGCGTGATCGACACGCAGACCCTCACGGCGACGCCTGAAAGCTTTATTCCGCAGTCCAAAATCCCGGTCATCGCCCATGCAGTGCTCGCCGCCTGCGATGCGCTCGACGGCGTGCGTGACGGCATCCTGAACGACCCGCGGGAGTGCCATTTCGATCCTGCCACGATCCAGTGCAAGCCGGGCGACGACACAGCCGCATGTCTGACCGCGCCCCAGGTGACCGTGCTCAGGGCAATCTACGCGGGAGTGGATGACGCGAGCGGCCGGGCGATTTTTCCTGGGTATCTTCCGGGCGCGGAGGAAGGCCCCTCTGGCTGGGGTCTGTGGATCACCGGCCCCGCGCCCGGCCGCAGTGTGATTGCCGCGCTGGGACGCGCTTATTTTTCCAACATGGTCTATGACGATCCCCACTGGGACATGAAGACGTTTTCGCTGGCAACGGGGCTCCAGGCAGCAAGGCAGAAGACGGCGACGGCGCTCGATGCGGTCAATCCCAACCTGAGCGCATTCCGTTCTCGCGGCGGCAAGCTCATCCTTTATCACGGTTGGGACGATCCTGCGATTCCCGCTCTCAGCACCGTCAATTACTACGAAGCGGTCCGAGCGAGAATGGGCGCCGAAGTCACGGGCTCGTTCGCGCGCCTCTTCATGCTTCCCGGCGTGCAACACTGCATCGGCGGCCCGGGCGCGGACAACATTGGGGCATCGGGCGCCACTATGGCGACCGATCCAGAGCGCAACGCGCGGCTCGCTCTCGAGAACTGGGTCGAGAAGGGGACAGCGCCAGACACCTTCATCGCCACCAAGGGCTTCGGGGTCGGCCAGCCGTCTGCGATGACGCGGCTCCTGTGTCCATTTCCTCAGTCAGCGAAGTACGACGGAAGCGGGGACGCTAACAGCGCAGCGAGCTATGCTTGCACCGCCCCGAAATAGCAAATCGGATTGAACTACAGCCTGCCGAAGGCGTCGAATAGGCTCGCGCAGGCCGCGAGGGGCTCACCTGGCCAGCCTTCAGGACTTTCGCCCCCGGGCGACGGCCGCCCGCGCTTCCTTGTCGGCTTCGCGACGGCGCTCGGTTTCGCGCTTGTCCCAGTCCTGTTTGCCGCGGGCGACGGCCAGCTCGCATTTGACCCGGCCGTTGCGAAAATAAAGCCGGGTGGGGATGAGCGTTAACCCCTTCTGCTGCGTCTTTCCCGTGAGTTTACGGATTTCCACCTGGTGTAAAAGCAGCTTCCGCGTGCGCAGCGCGTCGTGGTTGTTGTAGCTGGCGTGGGAATACGCTCCGATATGCGCATTCAGCAAAAAGGCTTCCCCATCCTTGATGAGGCCGTAGGCGTCCCTGAGATTGGCCTTGCCCTCGCGGATCGACTTGACCTCGCTCCCGCGCAGGGCCACGCCCGCCTCGTATTTTTCGAGGATGAAGTAGTTGTGGCTCGCCTGCCGGTTCTGGGCGGCGTCGCGGGTGCCGGAAGCGACCGGGTCGCGCGGTTTGGACTTCGGCGGAGCCGGTTTCACGGGATGGCTGGAGGTTCGGGCCATGGCTGCAGTCGCAATTTCTCATCGTATATCGTTACGGCAGGCGCTGGAACCGCCGCCTTCAACGATCGGCGCAACGGCTGCGTTCGAAAGGAACTGAAAGCGCGGCAGGGGGCGGGAATGCGATACTATTCGCAGCGCGAAGGGGTAGCACTGTCGAGCCGCTCTTCCATAGCAGGGGACGAAAGGCCAAATGCTCCGGCGCCCACGATTCTCTTTCCCGAAACTGGAGCTGCATGAAGAGAAGTCTTGTCATCTGGGCTTTCCTCGCCATATTTTTGGCGGCCCTGCCAGCGGCGCACGCGCAGTCGGCAGCCCACTGGTTCAAGCAGGGTCAGGCCGCTGAGACCAAAGACGATACCCTGGGGGCCTATGAGGCCTACTATCAGGCCTACCAGAAAAAGCCCTCGGACGAGCGTTATAAACTCGCCTGGGAGCGCACCCGGTTTCCGGCGGCGGCGTTGCGTGTCGAGCACGGGGAGCGGCTACGCGATCAGGGCGATTACACCGGGGCCCTCACCGAGTTTCTGCGGGCTCTGGAGATCGACCCCAGCAATGAGCTGGCTTCGCAGGACATCAAGGCTACGAAGGACAAGCTGAATTCCCAGACGCCGGCGCCGGAAAATGCGCCCCGCACCACCGATGAGGCCCTGGAACTGGCGGCTCCTATTCAGCTGAAGCCGATCTCGAACGAGCCGCTCACCCTGCACATGGTCGAAGACAGCCGGGTGGTCTATCAGGCGGTGGGCAAGGCCGCGGGCATCAACATCCTGTTCGATCCCGCGTACAGCTCCAAGCGCATCCAGGTGGACCTGCAGAACGTGACGCTCGCCGACGGGCTGCGCATTGTGGCGACGGTCTCGAACACGTTCTGGCGGCCCATTACTTCGAACACCATTTTTGTCGCAGAGAACTCGCGCAGCAAGCACACCGAACTGGACGAGCAGGCGGTGGAGACTTTTTACCTGCATAATGTGGCGCAGCAAAACGACTTTACCGAAGTACAGACCGTGCTGCGCAATCTCTTCCAGGGCGCTCGCATCAACGGGGTGGCCAGCGAAGATGCGATCGTGATGCGGGGCACGCCCGATGAACTCCTGCTGGCGCGCCGGCTCATCGACGACCTCGACAAAGCCCGACCAGAAGTCGTGATCGACGTCGCGGTGCTGGAAGTCAGCCGCGATCTGCTGCGCAACATCGGTGTGCAGCTGCCGCAGACGGCGAGCATCAATTTTCAGCCCTCGAACGCGAATCTGAATAACACCGGCTCAACCAGCAATACCGGCAGCACCACGACGAACAGTACGTCGACCACGACCAGCAGCATTACGCTCAATAATCTGGCGCACCTGAACTCGACCAACTTCGCGGTCACCATCGGTCAAGCGGCCGTCGACCTTTTGCTCACGGACACGCGTTCGCGGATTATTCAGAATCCGCAGATTCGGGCCTCCGACGGGCAGGAGGCGACCATGAAGATCGGCGAACGGATCCCCATCGCCACCGGTTCGTACCAGACCGGCGCCGCCACCGCCATCGTCAGCTCGCTGGTCAACACGCAGTTCCAGTACATCGACGTCGGCGTGACTATGACCATCAAGCCGACGGTCCACTTCGACCGCGACGTCACGCTGAAGAGCAAGATTGAAGTTTCCGCTACCAACGGCAATTCCAACATCGGCGGCATCACCGAACCCATCATTACCCAGCGCTCCGTGGATCACACGATTCGCCTGAAAGACGGGGAAGCGAACCTGCTGGGAGGCATTCTGCAGCACCAGACCACCTATGCCATCAGCGGGATTCCCGGCCTGGGTGAGCTTCCCCTGATCAAGTACCTCTTCAGCACCCAGCAGAAGGAAGTCACCGACGACGAGGTGGTCTTCCTGATGATCCCCCATGTGGTGCGCGCCGAAGAAGTCGACCCGGAAAACATCCAGCAGATCGATACGGGCACCACGAACAACATCCAGCTGCGCGCCATCAGCTCGCCGCAGCAGGTAGCGGCTGCAATGCAGGCGCCAGCAGCGCCATCCACTACGGCATTTGCCGCGCAGCAGGCGGCTCCGGTGC
>JBAVUB010000729.1:0-10900 GCA_049696575.1 Acidobacteriaceae bacterium
TCGAAGACGATCTCCACAAACGGATGGAATGACTCGATACCCTGTCCCCCAAAATAAGCGGCCGTTTCAAAGTGCAGGCGATACCTCCCGCTCTCCAGCGTTTCATGCTCGCGCAGCATGCTCTTCACGCGTCCATCGGCATCGGCTGTGCGCTTCGACACTTCCGTCCAATGGCCCTCAGACTCACGCGATAGACGAACCACCACCCCCGCCGCCGGTTTTCCCCGGGTCAGATCCAGCACGTGCGTTGAGATTCCGCTCATGCGCCCAGCCACTTCCGCAGCCGCAGGTGCGTGATCTGCCGCTGCTGCTCCGCCGCCTCGCGGAGTTCCGCATCCGCATCGTTGACGAGGCGGCGCTTCAGAATCGCCAGCATCTCCGCCGCTGATTTCCCCGTCGCGCACACCAGAAACACTCGCCCAAAACGCGCCTCATACTCCGCATTCCGTTTGGCCAGCTCCGCCAGCACGGTCGGGTCCTGCGCGTGAACCCCCTCCTGCTCCTGGCGCGACCACGCCGCGGACCGTTTCGCCGCCGCCGCCGCCGGCGCCTTGCGTTCCCCAATACATGGATGGCTGCGAAACGCCTCTTCCCAATCCTCGTTTCCCAGGCTTCGCCACACGCGATCGGCTGCCTCCAACACCTCCGCAACCGAACCAAACGGCCGCAGCCGCAACATCCCTTGCGCCCAGCCTTGTGAACCGCAACAGGGCATGATCTCCTCGGCAGCCTCCCGAGCCGGCAGCGCGTTCCAGCGCGCCAACACCGGACTCAGCACCTCTGACGCCGCCAGCTCCCGCAAAAACTCCTCCAGCAGATTGCCCGCAACAAACCTTCGATACTCCGCCACAGACCGAATATCGTCGATCGGTGCGATCGCGGCCTGCAGCATACACCGCGCCTCTGCGACTACCCCCCCGTCGATCGCCTTGCCGCGGACTACCGCCTCAACGCCCGTGAGCCGCAGCGGAACCGGCGCCACCGCACCCAGCCCAACCCGTACATCCTGCACACGCCCCTGCAGCAAACGTCCCACTCCCGCGATGCAAACCTTCGAAATCGCCTGCGCGTTCCTGGCTCCGGTCTTCCGTCCATAAGAAAAGTAACCGTCAAAATGCTTCTTCAGGACAATCGACTGAATCAGCTCGCCCGCCTCGAGCACCGTCCGCTTATAGCCCAGGTGAAAATCCCGATACGGAATCCGCCGCGTTCCCCGTGCCGACACCAGATTGAGTTCCGCGTCATACGCCAACAGAGCCGGAGGCGAATCCGCGGCAGGCGACGCATTCGCTAAATTTCCCGCCAGGGTCGCCCGATTCTGATTCGCGATGCCCCCCGTCCATGAAGCAGCCTGTGCCAGCAGCGGAAAATGCCGTTGCGCAATCTCGCAGTTTCTAATCTGGCTGAATGTACACCCGCCACCCAGCGTGACCGATCCCGCGTCTTCGCGAATCTCCCGCAATTCCCGGAGATCCCACAGATTCACCAGCCTCCGCGCCGTCAGCTTTCCCGCGCTGAACAGCACCATCACTTCCGTCGCGCCCGCCACCGGCAGCCATTGTCCGGGCTCCTGATCCATTAGCCGCAGCACGCCCTCCAGGCTTCCCGGCGACACCATTTCGTACTCGGCGGGATGCGACCTCATCCGCGTCCCTCATTCGCGCTCGTCACCGCCCGTTCCACCGCTTCAAAAATTCTCATGTACCCCGTGCATCGGCAAAGATTCCCGTTCAGCCCGTCACGAATCGCTGCCAGGTCCGGATGCGCGTTCCTTCTCAACAAGTGCGCCGACGCCACCAGCATGCCCGGCGTGCACATCCCGCACTGCGCTCCGCCGCATTCGAGAAACGCCCGCTGCACCGCATGCAGACGATCGTCAGCACCTAGTCCCTCGACGGTTTCGATCTCCGCGCCATCCGCCTGCGCCACCGGAATCAAACAGCTGTTCACCAGCTCGCCATTCACCAGTACGCTGCATGCGCCGCATTCGCCCTCGCCGCAGCCTTCCTTCGTGCCGGTCAGATGCAGATCGCATCGCAGCACATCCAGCAGCCGCGCCATCGGATGCGCTTCCACATCCCGAAGCTTCCCATTCACGCGCAGGGCATAATGCTGAAGGCTCACAGCGCGACCACCTCCCGCTCCGACTCACGAACCGCCATCATGCGAAACATGTCCTCAGGCAGCAGCGGCACGCTGTCGAACTGCATCCCCGTCGCATGCGCGATCGCGTTCAGGATCGCTGGTGCCGGCCCATCCATCGGCAGCTCGCCGATGCCCTTCGCCCCATACGCCCCATGCCCAAACGGACGCTCCTCAAAGAACACCCGAATCGGCGGAATGTCCTGTGACGTGGGAATAATATAGTTCGTCATCTGATTGTTCTGCATCCTCCCCTGGCCCCAAACCACCTTCTCGTAAAGCGCCCAACCGATCCCCTGCGCCACGCCGCCTTCAATCTGTCCCGTCGCCAGCACCGGATTCAGCACCCGCCCTGCTTCCTGCACTGCGACAAAGTCATCGACGACCACCCCGAACGTCGCCAGATCCACCGTCACTTCGGCCACGTAAACCGCCCACGCGTAAGCCGCATACGCCTCGCCGCGATATTGTTGGTCATCCCAATGCACGCCCGGCGGAGGGTCATACCGGCTCTCCGAACGCAACGTCCCATGCTGCGCGACATACGTGCGCGCCGCGGTTACAAAATCGCCCGTGGAGTAGCCTTCCCGCAGCAATCCGCTCGACAGCAATGCTTTTTTGATCCCCACCGCCGCCGAATGCACCAGCCTTCCCACCACCATCGACGTACGCGATGCAACCGTCGGCCCGGTATTCGGCACCACGCTCGTGTCCGGAGGCCCCATCTCCACCGCGTCGTAGTCGACGCCCAGCGTCTCGGCGGCAATCTGGCACAGAATCGTATTGGTTCCCTGTCCAAACTCCGTGCTCGACACCAGCACTCTCGCTTTTCCTTCCGCAGTCACATCCACCGCGGCCAGCGAATTCAAATACCGCTCGCCAGAACCCGTAAATCCCGAGCCATGCAGAAACGCAGCCAGCCCAATCCCTTTCTTCTTCATGCCGGTTCCGGCATTCTCCCGGGCAAAGCGCACTCGTTTCGCGCGGTAATCCGACTCGGTTAGCGCGCGGTCCATCAGGTGCTCCAGATCGATGTCCTCCTGGATCACCTGACCCGTCGTAGTCGTCTGTCCTGGTTTCAGCAGATTCCTGCGCCGCAGTTCTTCCGGACCAATCCCCAGCGCCTCGGCGATGTGATCCATGTGCCGCTCGATCGCGAACAGGCTCTGCGGCGCGCCAAATCCGCGAAAGGCCCCGTGCGGCGGATAATTCGTCGCAAAAGCCTTCGACCGCACGCGAATATTCGGCCAGTAGTAAGGACCGCCTGCGTGAATCGTCGCCCGCGACAACACCGTCGACGACAGCGTCGAATACGCTCCGCCATCCAGCGCGATCTCAATCTCTGCTCCCAGCAGCTTTCCATCGCGCGTCACCGCCGTCCTGTGCCGCACGCGCGAGGGATGCCTCTTGGTCGTCGCGGCCATGTCTTCGGCGCGGTCGTAGACAATTTTCACCGGCTTGCCTGACTTCATCGCCAGCAGTGCCGCGTGCGCGCCAATCAGCGATGGATAATCTTCCTTGCCCCCAAACGCGCCGCCCGTCTCCACCTGCACCACGCGAACCTTCTCCTCCGGCAGCCCAGTCACCTTCACCAGCGACTTGTGCACATAAAACGGACACTGCAGCGAGCCCCACACGGTCAACCCCTCGTCCGCCGAATACGCAGCGATCGCTCCGTTGTTCTCTATATAAAGATGCTCTTGCGCGCCTGTGGCATATTCGCCTTCCACGATGCGATCCGCCTGCGACCAGACCGCATCCACATCGCCCTTCTCCATCAGAAACGACTTGAAAACGTTGTCCTCGCCCCACACCACCGGATCGCGCCGTTCGCTCTCCTCTATCGAGAAAACCGCCGGCCACTCCTCATAGGTCACTCTCACCGCCGCCACCGCATTCGGCAGCAGATAACGATCCCGATGCGCCAGCAGCACAATCGGCTCTTCGGGATGGTTCACGAATTCAGCCGCCAGGCACGGCCAATCGTGATTGATCAGCGCAATTTCGTTCTCACCCGGGATATCCGTAGCCGTGACGATCACAAATTCATCCCAGGGAACGCCCTCGCCAAACTCCACCCCCAGAATCCGCCCTCGCGCAATGCTGCTGCGCACGGTGGCCCCGTACAGCATTCCCGGCAACGTCAGATCGTCGATGTACTGCGCCCGTCCGCACACCTTGGCCACGCCCTCTTTGCGCAGTACCGGTGTGCCGACGATTCTCTCCTGCCCCAATCGCGCTCCCACTCGGCCAAAACACAGTCCGGGAAAAATTTCCTTATGTTACTACGGACCCTCACCCTTCCCAAACAAGTAACCCGCGCTGCCCTCTTCTTCCTTTACAAATACACCATGCTCTGCGAGTCTGGTGGACGCTGATTTTGAGGTGCCCACGTGCGTAATCAAACGTTTCACATCGCAGCTCCCCTCCTTGGCTGCGTTCTTTGTGTCCTTCCCGGCCAACTGCAGGCTCAGGGCCCCGTCCCCGACAGTCCCGCCATCGAGCAGCGTGTCGACGCGATGATCGCGAAGCTGACCCTCGAGCAAAAACTCGAGCTCATCGGCGGCCTCGACAGTATGTTTATCCGTGCTGAACCTTCCGCTGGGTTCCCCGCGCTCAAGATGAGCGATGGCCCTGAGGGCGTACGCACCTGGGGTCCCGACACCGCGTACGCCGGCGGCATCGCGCTCGCCGCCGCCTGGGATCCCAGTCTCGCCAGCCAAATGGGCGATTCGATCGGGAAGGACGCGCGCGCCCGCGGCGTCAACTTCATCCTCGGTCCCGGGGTCAACATCTATCGCGCCCCCATGAATGGCCGCAACTTCGAATATCTTGGCGAAGATCCGTATCTCTCCGGCCAAACCGCAGCCGCCTATATCCGCGGCGTACAGAGCGAAGGCGTCATCGCCACCGTAAAGCACTTCACCGCCAATAACGAGGAATACGACCGCCACAACGTCAGTTCAGACATGGACGAGCGCACGCTGCGCGAAATCTATCTTCCCGCCTTTGAAGCCGCGGTCCGCGAGGGCCACGTGGGCGCCGTGATGAATTCCTATAACCTGCTCAACGGCGTCCACGCAACGCAGAACACTCACCTTAACCTCGATATTCTCAAGGGCGACTGGAAATTTGACGGCATCCTCATGTCCGACTGGGTAGCCACCTACTCTGCGGTCGGGGCCGCCAATGGCGGCCTCGATCTCGAAATGCCCTCGGGCGAATTCATGAGTCCCAAGAACCTGCTGCCCGCCGTCAAAAGCGGCCAGGTCTCCGAAGCTACCATCGACGAGAAAGTGCGCCGCATCTTCCGCACCGCGATCCGCTTCGGCTTCCTCGATCGCGACCAAACTGATCCCGGCATTCCGCAATTCAGCCAGCAGGGCCGTACCGTCGCCCTGCAGGAAGCCCTCGAGAGCATCACGCTTCTGAAGAACGAAGGCAATTTGCTTCCGCTTGACCCGAACAAGATCCACACCATCGCCGTCCTCGGCCCCGATGCGTGGCCGGCTGAACCCGGCGGCGGCGGCAGTTCCCACGTTGATGCTTACGCTCCCATCAGCATCATGACCGGCCTTTCCAATGCGCTCACCGGCAAAGTCAAAGTCCTCTATGCAGCCGGTCTGCCCACTGTAGCTCAGGTCTTCCAGCAAACTGAGTTCTACGATCCCAAAACGCCCGACAATCCCTGGGTCGGATCGCAGGTAAAGATCGAGAGCTTCAATAATCCAAACTTCAGCGGCACGCCGACGGTCTCCGCCGCCCGCCGCATCGCGATGTTCCGCTCCGAGGAGTGGACCCCGCCCGCCCGCGAACGACACAGCATTCGTTTCACCACGAAATACATGCCGGCAAAGACCGAGTCTTACCTCTTCCTCACCGGCGCGGGCGGCTCTGACGCCTACAAACTCATCGTCGACGGCAAGACCGTCATCGACCAGGCTTCGCGCGAAGGCCAGGCGCCGCGCTACGTCGAGCTTCCCCTCACGGCGGGACTAGCCGCCTCCATTGAACTCGACTACTGGCCCGATGCTTCTTATCCCCGCATCGGCCTCGGCATTCGCGGAGTCGAGGAACTCGTCACTCCCGAGGCGAAGAAGATCGCCTCCATCGCCGACGCCGCTGTCGTCGCCGTGGGCTTCGATCCCTCCACAGAGAGTGAGGGCTTCGACCGCACCTTTGAGCTGCCCTTTGGACAGGACGAGCTGATCCAGGCCGTCTCCCAGGCGAACCCTCACACCATCGTCAGCATCACCGCCGGTGGCAGCGTCGACATGCATCGCTGGCTCTCGAGCGTCCCCGCGCTTCTGCACAATTGGTATCCCGGGCAGGAAGGCGGCCGCGCCATGGCTGAAATTCTCACGGGCGAGCACTCGCCCGAAGGTCATCTTCCCATCAGCGTCGAGCACTCCTGGGAAGAGAATCCCGTTCACGACAGCTACTACGCACCGCCCGTTCCCAAAGGCCAAACGCCGCACGTCGCCTACAAAGAAGGGGTCTTCCTCGGCTATCGCTACTACACTTCTGTCGACAAAAAGCCGCTCTTCCCCTTTGGCTTTGGGCTCTCCTACACCACTTTCTCCTTCTCAAATCTAAAAGTGTCACCGCTCCAGGCTCGGGGAGACGGAACCATCAACGTCTCTTTCGACGTCGCTAACACCGGCCAGCGGACGGGCGCCACTGTTGCGCAGGTTTACGTCGGCGATCCTTCGGCGACGGTCAAACGCCCCGTGAAGGAACTCAAGGGATTTGAAAAGGTCCGTCTCGGCCCTGGCGACACCCATCACGTCAGCATCACCCTCAACCGCCGTTCCCTCGCCTTCTGGAGCGAAGAGAGGAACGGTTGGCAGGTCGATCCCGGCAAGTTCGTCATCTTCGTCGGCGATTCTTCCGAGAACACGCCTCTCACCCAGGATTTTCAAGTCCAGTAATGCCAACGGGCGGCTCGCATCGCCCCGGCCGCCCCGTTTTCCCTCAGGATTTGCCCCGGCTTTCGCTCCGTCGGCCGCTACCGGCCCGGCGGCCTCAGAGATCGTTGAACAAACTCTGCTTGCCCAGCGTCGCTATCACCTGACTCAGCGCCGCCTGCTGCGTTTCCGCCGTGCTCAGCCCAGTCGCCACCTGTCCCACGTTGGCTTGCAACAAAGTGGTCTGCGACGCTGTCAGCTGCGTCGACTCACTCTGCGTGTAGCTCTCCGCCGAACTCAGACGCGACAGCGAATTGTCGAGCAGCACCCTTTGCTGCGTCACGTAGCTCAGCGCCGAATCCAGCGACTGCGCGTCCGCCTGCGCCGTCGGCTGTGCCGTTCCCGAAGAAAAATCCGCGATCAGTGCGTTCAGCGTTCCTAAAACATCATTCCCATTGGCGGAGAAGATTTGGCTTCCCGGTATGTTCAGTTGAATCTTCTGTCCGTTGGGTGTCTCCAGGTAGCTGACATCGCTGTCTCCGTGGTAGCTCGCCAGAGCCGGCGTTCCCGTGTTCAGGGTGTAAGGCGCTGTTCCACCCTTGCTGCCCGAGAAAACATATTGTCCCAGGTAGGTTGTGTTTGCCAGTGACATCACTTCGTCCCGAACCCCCACCAGCTGATTGCTGATCGCTTCCATGTCGCTGGCGTTCAGGGTGCCGTTATTGGCCTCCGTCGCCAGCGAGACTGCTGACGTCAGCTGGCTCACGACGGTACTCAGTGCAGAGTCGCTCACCTGCAGCATGCTCTGCGTCGACGAAGCCGTCTGCGAAAATGTGTCGTCGCTCCCAATCTGCGCGCTCAGCAGCACATTCTCCCCGGCCGCGACCGGATCGTCGCTCAGCTGATTCACCCGCGAGCCGCTGGCCAGTTCCTCGGTCAGCCGCTCCTCGCTCGCCGATGTCGTATCGAGCGAATTCACCAGATCGTTCATATACAGCGGATTCACCCTCATCCCAGAACTCCCCTCACCTGCTCGTTCTGCGCGCTCATATCCGCCGGCCGGTCCCATGGCCCCTGCTCGCAGTCAACTCAGTCCGCCCCACCTTGCCTCGCTCCTTATGCGTACGATGTCTGAACGCCCAGATTCAGCGCTGATACCATCACCTGGTCGAGCACCGTGAACAACTTCGACGCCGCCTGATACGACTGCTCCAGAGTTTCCAGACTTGCTGCCTCGTCATTCAGATTCACCCCGGAGATCGACCCGATCTGACTCTGTAGTTGCGTCAATGCCGCCTGTTGCGCTGTGTTCTCGCTCGACACTTCCGACGTCAGGCTGCCCAGGCTGGTCACCATGTCCGAAAAGTACGACGTCGGCGTGGCTCCTTTAATAATTCCTAGGTTCTGAAGGTTCGCCATCACCACCAGATTCGTGTTATCCGATGGCCCTTCGCCCGCCGGCGGGGTGGATCCTGGAATCGTCCCCGCGGCAGCAATCTTCGATGGGTCGGTCATTACGACCGCGATCTGTGCCGCTGATCCAGCAGGATTGGCCGCCGTCGCGTTGGCCGGCAAACTGAAAATTGCCGTACCTGCTGCCTCGTTCTGATCCCACCCAGCCTCGTTTTGTGTGTTGATCGCGGACCCAACCGCATAGGCCAGCGCATCCAGCGAGTTCTCCACCTGCGGAATGTCCTGGTCCCGCGCCGTAAGAATCCCTCCCAGCTGCCCTCCGCCCGTCGTCAGGTCCGAGGTGATATCCGCTCCCTCGCCATCAAAAAAATGCGTCACCCCAGCGTCTTCACCCGTGGTGATCGCATGCGCCTGACCCTCGGAAACCAACAGCGCGCCCCCCATCGTCGTCACCGTCAGGCCGTTGTTCTCCGTCGGCACCGTGCGGATTCCAATGAGCTGCGACAAATTCGTCAGATCCTGCTGCCGCTGATCCTCCAGCGTTCCCGCATCCGCATTCGGACTCGTCGACTCGATCTGCACATTGAGCTGAGCGATGTCCTGCAACAGCGAATTCGCCTGTCCCGCCACGCTCGCGCCCTGCTCATCGAGCGACTGCCGCTGGCCCTCGATCTGCGATGCGGCGCCGTTGAAATCCGACGCCAGCGTGCCGGCCGCGCTCAATACGTTTTGCCGCAACGCGTCGTCCGCGGGGCTCGCTTCCAGCGATGAAAGAGAATCGAAGAAACTCGAAAGATCGCTGCCGATTCCACTGGCCGCGCTTGTGTCTGTACCCGCGCTGGTCGCCCCGCTGAACATCGCCTGGATCTGGTCGAGCGCTGTCAGCCGCGCCGACGACGCACTTTCCGTCTGCGTCTGCTGCTGCATTGCCTGCTCGAGCACGCGATCCCGCTGCGACTGCGCCCCCGTCTCCTGTACGCCCATCCCGAAGTTGATCCCGCCGAACGACGCCGTGTCGTTTTCTGTCCAGGTTGGCGTCTCCAGCGTGTAGCCGGGCGTGTTGACGTTCGCGGTATTGTTAGCCACGATGTCCAGAGCTGCCTGATCCGCATCCAGCGCCCCCGCCGCAATATTGAACGCTGTACCAATCGTGGCCATGGAATTCGTTCTCCGTCCGCTTTCACTGCACGCTCACGCTGCGTTTCAGACTCCGGCCGGCCCATAGCCGCCGTACCCTGCTCCGCGCAGCAGCCGCAGATTGCGCCGCGACATCGCGATCAGCAGCTGCAAAGTTCGCAACCGCTCCCGCGCGTCCCGACGTTCCTCCGCCGTCTCCGGCGCTCGGACCCCGCGCACCGCCTCTGTCAGCTCTTCCAGCTGCGCCAGGTCGACGCGCGTCAGCGCGTTGATGCTCGCTCCCAATAACTCCGCCACCGATCGAGGATTCGCCATGCAACCTTCTCCGCCGTCATGGTTCACGGGGTCGCACTCGTGCCGCAACCGGCATGGTTCCGGCGCGCGCCTTCGCTGCCTCCGCGACCTCGATCTATCTCCCCAGCAATTGATCGATCATCTTCCCCGCCACGGCCGCTGCCGGAACGTTGTAGGTACCGCTCGCCAGCGCCTGCTGGATCTCGGCCACTTTCTCCATCCTCACATCCGAGTCCGGCGCCGCTGCCGCAGCCAGACTGGCTGCCGTGCTCAGCGTTGCCTGATCCGCTCCCGCGTCTGCTTTCTGCGCCACCGCCGCATTCGTTTTCGCCGCCGTCTCGGTCACTTCCGGACTCGAGAAAAGCTGCTGCAATGCCTGGAGGTTATTGCTGACGTTCATGCCTGGTCTCCTTGCTTCCCTTTATCGGCGGCTCGAAACAAGACTTGAATCCCATTTTTCGGCCCCATTCCAGGAAACTTCTCAGAAATTCCCCTTCGCTTCCCGTTCCGGACCTCCCGTCCCCAGGTGTCCGATGATCTTCGTTGCAATTCCGAAGCCACCTCGGTCCGAGATCGCCCTTGCAAGCGCCTCTGAACCAAAACTCATCAGCGCGTTGCCGCTGCCCTCGCCCGTTTCCCCGTCCTTCGGGTCGTCGAACAACGCGTCCTTCTTCTGCAGCGGTTCGAGGAATTCCTTCATCAGGCAAGCCTCAAATTCGTGCGCCGCCGGCTTCAGCCGGGAATCGCCCGTTTGCGCGCCCCTCGGTCCCGCAGCTTGCCCGGTCGTCGGCCCCGCCATCCCGGGCGCGATCATAAGACCTCCAGTTCGGCTTCGAGAGCCCCGGCTTCTTTCATCGCCTGCAAAATCGACACGATGTCACGCGCCGTCGCCCCGATCTGCTGCAGATTCTCCACCAAATCGTCCACCGTTGCCCCCTCTTTCAGTTCTATCCGATTCGCCGGCTTGTCCTGGGTCTGAACCGTGGTCTGCTGCACCACCTGCGTCG
>JBAVUB010000730.1:0-7682 GCA_049696575.1 Acidobacteriaceae bacterium
TCGGGTCGGACATTCGGTTCCTTTCGATCAGCAGGGAGTAGGGAGTAGGCAACAGGGAGTAGAAGGGCGGGGAAAAAGAGAGGGGCTTGCCGGGAACCATGTCCGGAGAACGAGACATGGATCCAGCAAGCCCCTCAAAACCGCCCGCTCAAAGGAAAAGCTCCGCCGGGTGGGCGGAGCTTTTTCTTTTTTTACTCTATAAGATCAGAATAGCAGATTGGGAGAATTAACTAGCCAAAATACTTTGAGGGCATTGTGGTGGAAGCCATATGGAATGAGGGAGAACACTTTAGTACCGTAAGCAAAAAGCTTGACAAGTTTTCCACATTTGGCTGTTTTGGCATGATAGGGCTTGATTATGGGCACAATAGAGGTAGCTGAGGCGAGATATAAAGAATGGCTATCATGCGCTAATATGGGTTGATTCTCCGATTGGTCAGACGCAAAAGCTGGTATTAAGCAGATGTCTGTACACTCCGGCAATCTTCCCAATATCTCGATCATGACGCCGGCGTTTGCGGATCGCCTGAGGGCGCACCTGCAGATTGCGCGGCTGGATCATTCCATCAAGAACATCTTTGTGATTCCGGGGATTGTGGTTCCCTTGAGCATCCTGCGGACGCCGTTGCTGTCGTGGCGGCTGGACCGGAACATTCTGGTGGGTTTTGCGGCGACGACGCTGATTGCATGCAGCAATTACGTGCTGAACGAGGTGCTGGATGCGCCGTTCGACCGGCTGCACCCGAAGAAGCAGAACCGGCCGACGGTGCGGGGGCTGGTGAACGTGCGGGTGGCGTACGCGCAGTGGATTGTGATGATGGTTGCGGGGATGGCGCTGGCGCTGACGATCTCGCGGCCGTTTGCGTGGACGGCGGGGGCGCTGTGGGCGATGGGCTGCGTGTATAACATCCCGCCGGTGCGGACGAAAGACAAGATCTATCTGGACGTGCTTTCCGAGTCGGTGAACAATCCGCTGCGGATGCTGCTGGGATGGTATATGGTGACGGCGGCGCTGATACCGCCGGCTTCACTGCTGATCTGCTACTGGATGGGTGGATGTTATCTGATGGCGCTGAAGCGATTCAGCGAGTACCGGGAGATCGGCAACCCGCAGATAGCGGGGGAGTATCGGAGGTCATTCCGAGGTTATACGGAAGTGTCGCTGCTGACGTCGGTGACGTTTTACGCATCGGCGGGGATGTTATTTTTTGGGGCCTTCATCATGCGGTACCGGATCGAGCTGATTCTGGTATTCCCGCTGGTGGCGTTGCTGATGGCAACGTATTTCGAGCTGGCGTTCCGGGCAAACAGCGCGACGCAGAACCCGGAGAAGCTGTATCGGGAGCCGCTGCTGATGAACGAAGCGGCGCTGCTGTCGGTGTCGGTGATCGCGTTGCTGTACATCAACATTCCGGTGCTGAGCCGGATATTTGCGCCCACGCTGCCCTCCGCGTTCGGGCGCTGAGACTGCTGTTGCCTGGGGCGGGCTGTGCATCGATCCGCAGGGGGGAGACGATGGAGGAAAAGGGACGTCGCGTGGACAGGCGGCTGCTGGCTGCTTATGTAGTTTGCAGTTTGGCGGTTGTGTTCTACGTGCCGTATTGGGTTCCGCAGGCGGCGTCGACGTCGGACTCGTATGTTTTTGGCTACAACAACCGGGTGGGCACGGTGCTGGCGCTGGTGCTGGTGGCGGCGGGAGCGTTGTGGACGCGAGGATGGCGCGTGCAGCCGCGAGCGCAGGACGCATCGCCTGCGGTTTCGCGGAAGACTTTGCTGGTGGTGCTGGCGCTGGTTCTGCTGGGTTGCCTGGCGATGGAGATGCTGGCGGGGCGGTTTGGCGGGTACGCGGAGTCTTCGTATGGAATTGACCGGACGTGGCTGCTGTCGCAGGGGAAGATTCCGTATGTGGATTTCGAATGGCCGTTTGGAGCGGGACTTTTGTATGGGCCGCTGCTGCTGGGGCGCTGGCTTCGGATTGGGGTGGCGCAGGGGTACTACGTCTTCTGGATACTGAATTGTCTGGCGGGGATCTGGCTGCTGTACGCGGTCGTGAACCGGGTGAATTATCCGACGGCAGCGAAGAAGGCGATTTTTTTGCTGTTGAGCGGGGCGACGGGGGGACTGGCCGTTGTCCTGATGGCGGCACGCTATTCGCCGGTGCGGTATGCAGGGCCGCTGTATTCGATTTTGGTGGTGGATCGGGTTCTGAAGGGGAACGGGGCGCGGGCGCGGCTGTATGGGGCGCTGCTGTCGGTTGGGCTGACCGCGGCGCTGTTTTTGATTTCACCGGAGATTGCGATCTCGCATGGGTTTGCCTGCGCTTGCCTGTTTGCGCTTTATTCCGCGCGGCGGAAGGGGAGATGGCTGGCGGGGTTTGCGGAACTGGTGCTGGCGCTGGGGGTTGTGGGGTGGGCGGCGCTGCGGCTTCATGTGCTGGACACGCTGCGGGCTTCAGGGAGCGGGGCGGACAGTTTTCCGATCTACTTTGCACCGGGGATTTTGTTGTACTTTGCGGCACTTTTTGTATGCGCGTGCGCGGCGGTGCGGCGGTGGAGGGCGGGGGGCGCGGAGGACAACAGCATGGGGCTGATTGCATTTTCGATTCCGATGGCGGCGGCGGCTTTGGGACGATGCGATCCAGCGCATCTGGTGCTGAACGGGGAGAGCGTTTTTCTGGTGAGCCTGTTTTATGTTTCGAGGCACCGGGTTGCGTGGAAGTGGTACAAGGCGGCGTTTGTGGTTTTCCTGATCGCGCTGCCAGCGGCTGGGTGGGCGATGGGGGTTTTGTCGGTGGTGGAACGGGTGAGCGTGGATGGGATGGGGGGGAGCGGGTACGAGGGGAGGATGAGCGGAAGGTTCATCGCGTTGCGGCTGAAGGTGGATGCGATGCTCGACCGGCGCACGCACGAGGCGAAGCTGGAGGCGATGGTGGCGGATGCGGGAAATCTTGCGGCGGCGGACAGGAGGAGCGATTTTGCGGGCAGGCTTTATCCGTCGTGGCAGGGGAAGTTTCTTGCGCCGTTTGGGTACAGGCCGAATGGGTATGGGAGCGATTTGTCGGGGAGAGTGGATTACGGGCGGTTTGAGGGATTCGAGAATGCGAACACGGTGGCGGCGATCGGGGAGAAGTTAGGGGAGATTCGGGAGCATCCGGAAGAGGCGCTGCTGCTGCCGGAAGACTTTGAGAGCTTGTGCGAAGTGGATGTGGGGGCGGAGCGGCGGGAGATGACGAGCTGGTTCGATGCTCCTTATTTAGGGAAGGCGGTGCACACGGTGAGCCTGCGGCGGCCGGTGTGCGCGGAGATTCCTGGGCGGTATCGGATGGAAGTGGGGCCGGGTGAGGAGAATTATGGGTATGGGCTTTGGGTGGTTCGGGGGGCAGGAAGCCCGAAAGGCGGATAGCGGACAGCGGATAGCGGATAGGAAAAGCAGGAAGCCCGAAAGGCGGATAGCGGATAGGAAGGCGTCGCGCTTTGCGCGATACCCACGTCCCCAACTGCAGGGAGCCATTCGACTCGTTGCGCTCGCTCAGGCCAGGCTGTGGGGCATCCGGCGTTGGCCTCAGGAGGCGGGCTTGAAGATGGTGCGGAGGATGGTGCGGTTCTGGGCGTAGTTGGCGTGGGCTCCGGTGGGGGAGACGAGGAAGGGCGGGATGCGGAAGGCGGCGTTGCGGACGGAGAGATTCACGACATGCACGCCTGCGATGGCGGGGACGTACCAGGAGAGCAGATCGTTGGGATCGCTCCAGGCGATGATCTGCGGTTTGGGGGATGCGGTGGAGCGCTGCTGGAGGTAGATCTGGCGCTGGCATTGCCAGTGGGAGATGGAGGCGGTTGCGGCGGGTGCGTTTTGGGTGGGCGCGGATGAGGGTGCTGGTGCTGGTGCGGCAGTGGAGTCTGTCGATGGGGAGTTGACGGGGCACGGTGCTGTGGACTGCGGATCGGGAGGGGCGACGCGGGCGAGCTCGAGGAGCTCGATCTGGTTGGCGAGGAAGTAGAATCCGGCGGTGTGCGCGGAGAAGTAGTTGGCGGCGCTCTTCTGTGGGGCGGTTTCGGCGAACTGGGGAAGCTCTGCGCCGCGGGAACCGAGCCAGTCGGAATCGAGGGTGGCGAGGGCGAGATAACTGCCGAGCGAGTGGGTGATGAAGAAGTATTCGGGACCGGGGTCCTGGGGGGTCGCGGTGGAGAGGTCGACACCGGCCGCCTGGAGCGACTGGATGAGGAGCTCGCGAATGCCGGCGTAGAGGATTTGCTGGGTGGGGCCGAGAGCGAGGACGGCGTCGGCGAAACCCCAGTCCATGAGATTGCTTTTGAGGTCGCGATTGGCGTAGTTGGCGTGGCGGGGGATGCGGGCCAGGTCAGCGGCTTCGGAGCTGGCGATCCACGGATATTGCAGATAGCGGCCGGGGTGGTTGGGATCGGGCTGGGTGCCGTTGGGAGCGGCAGAGCAAATGTTGAGCTGCAGCTTGACGGGGCCGGTGAGTTGCGCATCCTGGGTGATGAGGCTGCGGCACTTGATGGGATAGACGATGGGCCACCAGTTGATTTCTTCGAGGATGATGGGGACGTGGCCGTTGCCGGTGATTTGATAGCGGTCGATGAAGGGGGCGGAGGCGCTCCAGTCGTCGGGAGTGTACCAGATGGGCTGCTGCATGTAGACGAAGTTGGGGGCGGGAGCGTGGACGGCGAAGGGGCCTTCGGCGTAAATGCGGCCGAGGGGAGTGACGGTGCATGCGTGGAGGTAGCGGCAGATGGCTTTGCGGAGCTGGGTGGAGTCGCCGGCGCCGACCTGGTTGATGCCATGCATATAGAGGATGTGGATGGGCTGGGGGGCGGCGGGGGTGCGAGTGAGTCCGCGAGCGCGCATGGTGTGATGGGCGGCGGCGTCGGTGGCGGTGACTGTGTCGCCGATGGACTGCGTGCCGGCGAGGGATTGCGATGCGGGAGTTTGGGGACGCGCGGGGATGGTGGTGAGGAGGAGGGTGAGGATGAGGAGGGGGCGGGGCATGGAGACAGGGTACAGGGGGCAGGGGTCAGGGGTCAGTGGACAGTGGTCAGGAAAAGCGGATAGCGGATAGCGGATAGGAAAAGCGCAACGCCCGGGGTAGCGATCTGCTTCGCGGGATTATGCGGGGACGCGGCTGAGGAATTTGCGGGCTCTGCGGAACCAGGGGCGTTCGCGGCGGCGGAGGTAGGCGGGCATGGCGGGAGATTTCTCGAGAATCTTGTGGGCCCAGGAGCGGGCTTCGGCGTTGCGTCCTTCGGAGGCAAGGAGCTCGGCGAAGTTGAAGTAGGTTTCGGACATGGTGGAGGTCACAGTCGCCGCTCGGAAGAGGGCTTCGGCTTTTTCTTTTTGGCCGGTGAGGGCATAGGCGTGGGCCAGGAGTCCCTGAGCGCGGTGGAAATCGTAGTCGGGCTCTTTGGCGACGACGTGTTCGAGGTCGGGGATAGCGGGAGCGGCTTCGCCCATGAGGACGGCGCAGGCTCCGCGCTTATAGAAGGGGTCGAGGGTGGTCGCGGACACTTCATCACGCGAACTGCCCGCGTTCAGCGCGCCCCGGGCCGATGCGCCGGCGATGGCTCGGTCGAAAGCAGCGCGGGCCTGGGGGAGACGGCCGTCGTCCATGTAGAGGTCGCCGAGTTCTTCGAAATTGCCGACAGCGGTGTTGACCTGGACGAGGGCTTCGAGTTGACGGATGCGCTTGCGGCGGGAGAATCCGCGGGCGGATTGGCGGCCGAGGAAGTTGAGGTCGGGAGCCGCTTCGATGAGGAGGTAGATGACGGCGCCGAGGGGGCCGAGGAAGATGATGACGAAGAGCCAGTAGGTATCGGGGCGGCGGCGGAAGAAGTGGATGAGGGCCAGGGCCTCGAGGAGGAGTCCCCACCAGGTGAAGATGAGATGAACGAGAAAGCCCATGGGCTGAGAACAGGGTACAGGTTGCAGGGTGCAGGGTACAGAAAAAGCGTTTAGCGGGGAGTCCTTCGAGTGCTCTGCTTGCCGAGAGCAAGGCGTGGGGCAGGGGGTGTTTTCCAAAGCGGTGTTGTTTCAAAATGGGAACGGGGGCGGGCCGGGCAGTAACTTTCGGGTTCCGAACGGGGGCAGGTTGTATTGACGATGGAGCCGCGTGAGTATCCGCTACTTGCTGTGGGGTGAACCTGGCGTGGGCAAGGTTTGTGGTGGTGGTGGTGTGGTGGTGACTGTTTCAAAATGGGAACGGGGCGTCCCGTGGCAGTACCTTTGGGTCCGCAACAAGGGCAGGTTGTATTGACTCGGAAATGGCATGAGTATCCGCTACTTGCTGTGGGGTGAACCTGGCAGGGCAAGGTTTGTGGTGGTGGTGGTGGTGTGGTGGGCCTGTTTCAAAATGGAACGGATTCGTCCAAGGGCAGTACTTTCGGTTCCCAAACAGGGGCATGTTGTATTGACGATGGAAAGACATGAGTATCCGCTACTTGCTGTGGGGTGAACCTGGCGCGGGTAAGCCGGGAGGGTGGTGGATTGGGTTAGGCGCCGGTTTTTTCGCTTCCGGAGAGGGTTCTTCCGCTGTTGGGGAGGGCGGTGTCCAGTGTGCCGATGAGGTCGGCGACGCGGGCTACGTGATGACGGGCACACCACTGTTCGAGGCCCTGGGCGAGGCGCTCGGTGGCGCGGGGATCGGCGTAGCTGGCGGTGCCGACCTGGATGGCGGTGGCTCCGGCGAGGAGGAATTCGACCGCGTCTTCAGGAGTGGCGATGCCGCCGAGACCGATGACGGGGATGGTGACGGCTTTGGCCGCTTCCCAGACCATGCGCACGGCGATGGGTTTGATAGCGGGGCCGGAGAGGCCGCCGGTGATGTTGGAGAGCCGGGAACGGCGGGTTTCGACATCGATGGGGAGCGCGAGAAAAGTGTTGACGAGAGAAACGGCGTCGGCTCCGGCTTTCTGCGCGGAGCTGGCCATGACGGCGATGGAAGTGACGTTAGGGGAAAGCTTGACGATGATGGGGCGGCGGGAGCGGGATTTGGCGCGGGAGACGAGGTCGAAGAGCATGTCGACGTCAGAGCCGAAGGCGATGCCGCCTTCTTTGGTGTTGGGGCAGGAGGCGTTGATTTCGTAGGCGGCGATGCCTTCGGCGTCGTTGAGGCGATCGATAACGGCGAGGTAGTCGTTGATGGTGTAGCCGAAGACGTTGACGATGGTGGCGCAGGAGGGGTAGTTGCGCAGGGGAGGAAGCTTTTCGGCGAGGAATTTTTCGACGCCGATGTTTTGCAGGCCGATGGCGTTGATCATGCCTGCAGCGGTTTCAATGAGGCGCGGGGACTGGTTGCCTGCCATGGGCTCGGCGGAGATGCCTTTGGTGACGAGGCCGCCGATGCGGCGGAGGTTGACGATCTCCTCGAACTCGACGCCGTAGCCGAAAGTGCCGCTGGCGGCGATGACGGGGTTGACCAGCTCGAGGCCGCAGAGGGAGACGCGCATGTCGGGTTTCATGCGCGGCTCCGCTTAGTGGGCAGTGAACAGTGAGCAGTGGTCCGGGAAGCAGCGGATAGCGGATAGCGGATAGCGGATAGGAAAGCGGATAGGAAAGCGGCGCGCTTTGCGCGCTTCCCACGTCCCCAACTGCAGGGACGTGGGGCACCCGGCGCAGTGGTCCGGGAAGCAGCGGATAGCGGATGGCGGATAGCGGATAGAGAGGCGGCG
>JBAVUB010000731.1:0-13155 GCA_049696575.1 Acidobacteriaceae bacterium
TCGCCTACATGGAAGACCACGCCTCCATCCTCCACAACCTCAACGCCATCGCCCTGTCCTTCGCCAACCATCAAATCGACCACCGCCAGGTCGGCGTCATGACCTACCTCATGCAGACCTGCCTCAAAACTCTCCGCCAGATGACCCAGCTCGAAACCCGTCCCACCCTCAACGAAATCCTCACCGACGTCGTCTACGACGACCAGGGTCTCCCGTTGGCCGCCCCCGACGAAATCCCAGACGCAATCCCCGACGAAATCCCCGACTCGCCCAGCGAACCCTTCTCCGATCAGCCCTCGCCCGAACTGATCGAACTCCACGCCGTAGCCGCACCTCCTGAACGCTATCCGCTATCCGCTCGTCTGAACGCTATCCGCTATCCGCTATCCGCTCGCCTTTCCAATCACTTCCCCTCACAAGCCCCGCAACCCACCCCTTTTCAAACACTTGCGACTCGATGCAAAACAACTCACCTGTTTTCACACACTTGTATTTCAAAGAGGGGGTAGGGGGCCAGGCCCAAAACTCTAAATTCTAATCCCTAAA
Organism: Acidobacteriaceae bacterium; assembly: GCA_049696575.1. GTDB lineage: Bacteria > Acidobacteriota > Terriglobia > Terriglobales > Acidobacteriaceae > Palsa-343. The sequence goes on from JBAVUB010000731.1 coordinate 547, forward strand.
CTCTGGCCTCACGGCCGCCTATGCGCCAGCTCTTCGCCAGCGTGCTCGCTCTCTTCGGTCACCTTCTTCAGCGACACGTGCTCGAAGCGCGCCCAAATCAGCCCAACGGGCACAATGCCGAGGAACGTCACCAACAGCAGCGTCGCGGCGCAACTGATCGCCGGCTCAGCGTCGGCGCCAAAGAACTTCGAGATGGCGGCCGCCACCAAACCGATCTGCGAGAACCAGCCCAGCACCGGCAACTGGATCGTACTTGCTGCGCCGCTGAATACCATCATCAGCACGCTTTTGGCGGGCGTCATCGCCGCCAACTGTGGACTGGCCACGAAAGCCAGCATCGTTTCCAGATACGCAAGCGCGATCAGCAGCCACATGCCGAGCGAAAGCGCCGCGGCGACGGAGAAATCGGAGAGCGAGCGAATCGTATCGAGACCCGAATGAAAGGCGCGGATCTTGTCGGCCACAGCCTGGCCGACGCGTTGCGAAATGAGGCCAAAAGTGCGCTCGAAGAACGAAGTCACGGCGTCGCCGTTCAGGCGCACCGCAACCAGAAACACCGTACCCAGAACCGTCAGCGCGAGACCCCAGTATGCGGCCTTGCGAACCACTTCGGCATGCGGCAGCGATCCTGACGGCGACAGCAAAATCACGGATGAGGTGATGAGTGCCATCGAACCGGCATCGAAAAGCCGCTCCACAACGTACACAGCAATCTGCGAACTCAGCGGCAGGCCCGTTTTTTTCGAAACCAGATACGGACGCACCAGATCGGCAAAGCGGCCGATCAGAGCGACCGCGGTAAAACCGATCACCTGCGTGCCCAGCAGCGACAGCGGCGACAACTTCTTCTTGTGCCGGACCAGCCAAACCCAGCGCACCGAACGCACCAGATAGCCGGCGTAAATGCAGCCCAGCGCAAAGAAGATTTTGCCCAGATCCGCCATGCGCAGCTGTTGCCCGAAGGCATGCCAGTCGAAATGGATGCTTTGGCGTTCGAACCAAACCAGCGCGATCACAGCCAGCATCATCACGACCGCGGCAATCCGGTTTCGGTTCGATTTCAAATCAGAGCTCCAGGGAAAGAAAGAGAGGGCACGAGCGGGTCAGCGCGCAGCGGAAGACCGCAATTGGGCCTGATGCCGCAGCCCATAGCGGCGATTGTATTCGTGGATCACGCGCGCGACGTAAGCTTGCGTTTCGCGATAAGGAGGAATGCCGTGCCAGCGATCGACGGCTGCAGGACCAGCGTTATACGCGGCCAACGCCCACTGCAGATTGTCGTGGTACCGCTTCAGCAGCCAATCCAGATACGCGGTTCCACCCTGAATGTTTTCGCTCGGCGCGAAGCTGTTGGTCACGCCGAGATCGGAAGCCGTTGCCGGCATCAACTGCATCAATCCTTGCGCACCAGCGCGGCTCACGGCGCGCGCATGACCACCGCTTTCCGCGCGCACCACGCTGGCCAGCAAATCGGCGTCGAGATTGTGCGTGGTTCCGGCTTGCGCCAGCATCGGCTCCAGATCGGAGTCGGACAGTTCTTCGACGGGCGGTATTGTGGCAGGCGCGTTGGTGTTGGTGGCTTTCGGCGCATCGGCCGCAACCGGCTTCGGCAAGTCGACATGCTCGGTCGAAACGATGTCCGATGCATTCACTTCGAGGAAGCTCGAACCGGCAGCATCGAAGTCCAGCCGCACTTTTTCACCGACGGTTTCACGGTGATCGCAGATGAGGTCGTATCCGTTTTTCAGGGTCACGTGTTCGGCCGCATGCGCAGCCGAAACCAGGCTGCCCATTGCCAGCACAGTGCACCAGAAAGGGGTGGGAACGCTGAACATCGCCTCTTTACTCTACCATTCCAGACGCAGAATCCGGCGAAAGCGTTCGACGCGCGGCCTGCCACTAATTGGTTACGAATGTGGGGTTTGCGAAATGCTGTGGTCGCGCGCGCTGACACCCAGCGGCAGCAAAATGCCGTCAATCACCTGGGCAACGCCGTCTTCGTCGTTGGCCGGCGCAATTTCCCATCTGCGGCTGCGCGCCAGTTCCACCAAATCAGGAGCGCCATTCGCGACCACGACAGCGCGACCGGCGAATTCCAGCATCTCGAGGTCGTTCCAGTTGTCGCCAATCGCCACAACTTCTTCCGGCATCAGGCCGCGTTGATGCGCCAGCTTGCGCAGAGCTGCGCCTTTCGAGCATCCTGGCGGCAAAATGTCGAGGATGGTCAGGTCGCGCGATGGATATTCGGTGCGATGGAGCTCAACGGAAGCGGACAGCTCGCTTTCCGTCAGCCATTCTTCAGCGCCGCGCATTTCCTCAACGCCGCCGCAAACCATGCCCTGCACAGGCGCTTCACCCTGATCGAACGCTCGTTCCAGCGGACGAACTTCGAGAATCCATGGACGATTGGCTTCCACCCACAACGAGACGCGCACGTGCAGAGCTTCGACGGATTCGAGCACCAGTTCGCCAGAACCTTCGCGGTCAAAAGTAAAGACAGTCGTGCCGAAAGGCCGCAGCACCGGACACAGCGCGCGCGCCGTTTCTACCGGCAGCAGAAAGCGATCGATCAGCTGGCCAGACATCGTGCGCGTCACGGTTCCATTCGAAGTAATAAGCACGGTTTCCGGCTTCAGCCCAACCGGTTCGATCAGCGGAAGGGTATACGCCTGACGTCTTCCAGTCGCGATGACGATTTCGATGCCGGCTGCTTCGGCGTCGCGCAAAGCACGGCCGTTGCGCCGGCTCACGGCGGTTCCAGGCGCAGGCAACAGCGTGCCGTCGATGTCAACGACGATCATTTTGATGGGAGGCATTGCTTTCAGTGTAGGCGACAGCGCGGAAACGGCGGAATTTCAGCGACGCTCGCGGAAGAATCCGCGTAGCAATTCTGCACATTCTTCGCTCAGAACGCCGGATGTGACGTTCATCTGATGATTCAACCTGGGATGATTCAGCACTTCGAGCACCGACCCGGCAGCGCCAGCTTTCGGATCGGCTGCGCCGTAAATCAACCGTCCAAGCCGCGCGTGAATCATCGCGCCAGCGCACATCGCGCAGGGTTCCAGCGTGACGTAGAGATCGCAGTCAACCAGCCGGTAATTGCCAATAGCCTGCGCTGCTGCGCGCATCGTCACCATTTCCGCGTGCGCGGTTGGATCGACATCGCGCAGCACGCGGTTTTGCCCGCGCGCAACAATGGCGCCGTCGATCACCGCCACAGCGCCAATGGGAACTTCGCCGGCTTCGGCGGCAGCGCGCGCTTCAGCAAGAGCGGCTCGCATCAGGCTTTCATCGGCTTCAGTCATGGTGTTGTTGATGCGGCAGCCTTCGGTTGCTGCTGTGTCATGCAGTGCAGAGCGCCAAGTCCCCAAATCAGGTCGCCGCAATAAATGCCGACGACCGCATGCAACGGAAAAGCTTCGGCGAGAATATTGAGAGCCGTGCGATCGGTGGAACGGTTCATAGTGGGCACCAGCACGAGACCATTGGCGATGTAGAAATTCGCGTAACTCGCCGGAAGACGCTGCCCCTGAAAAACGATGGGAGGAGGCATCGGCAGCTCGATAATCTCAAACGGTTTGCCGCGCGGATTGCGCGCCGATTTCAGCCGGTCCAGATTCTCTGCGAGCGGCAGATGGTTTTCGTCTTCGCGATTCGGCTCAACCACGGTGACAATTGTGTTGGGGCCGACAAAGCGCGTGATGTCGTCCACATGTCCGTGCGTGTCGTCACCGGCAATGCCGCGATTCATCCAGAGAACCTGCTCGATTCCCAGATAATCGTGGAACACTCGCTCCAGTTGTTCACGGCTCACGCCTGGGTTGCGCTGCTGGACTTCGCTGAGCAAGCACTCTTCGGTGGTGATCAGCGTGCCTGCGCCATTGACGTCGATCGAACCACCTTCCAGGACGATGCGATGCGAACCAGCCGCGGTTTCGACGATGGGCGTCCATTGCGCCAATCCCAGAAGTTTGGCGACCCGTTGCGGGAGTTTGTCGTCGAGATGCCAGTCAGGATACTTTGCCCAGGAATTGAACCGCCAATTTGTAACGGCAACCGTATCTTTTCCCGGCTTAGCACCCATTGCAGGACTCTTTCGCACGAAAATCGGACCGGAATCCCGCGTCCACACGCGATCGGTGGGCCACTCGTGGAAGTAAATCCTCGTCAAATCCGCGCCAGTGCGCGTCAGGATGCCGCGAGCACGCGTTTCCGCAGCTGCGTCATCGACCAGAATGTGAACATCCTCAACCTGCGCCAGCTGCCCGACGATTTCCGCATAAACCCACGGAATGGGCTGAAACTTTCCTGGCCAGTCTTCAGGGTTGTGCGGCCAGGCGATCCAGGTGGCCTCATGCGGCTCAAATTCAGCCGGCATGCGATAGCCGAGTTCGCGCGGTGTTGCTGACGGCGAAGAACCCTTCATTCGCTGTCGCCGTCCAGAAAGCGGTTAATGATGGGTCCATACGCGTCGATGCGGCGATCGCGCAGGAACGGCCAGTTGCGGCGCGTGTCTTCCATCTGGCGCAGGTCGATCTCGCCGAGCAGAATCTCTTCGCGATCGTGGCTGGCTTTAGCGATCACGCGTCCAAACGGATCAGCCAGAAACGATCCGCCCCAAAACTCCAGCCCAGGACCTTCGACGCGATTGCCGCGTACGTCACCATGTTCCACGCCGACGCGATTCACAGCCGCCACGAAGACACCATTGGCGATGGCGTGCGCACGCTGGATGATTTGCCAGGCCTCATATTGCGCGGCACCAAACTCATCCTTTTCGCTCGGGTGCCAGCCAATCGCAGTCGGATAAAACAGGACATTCGCGCCCTGCAGCGCGGTGATTCGCGCGCCTTCCGGATACCACTGATCCCAGCACACCAGCGTTCCGATTTTTCCAGCCGAAGTGTCGAAGGCGCGGAATCCGAGGTCGCCAGGCGTGAAGTAAAACTTCTCGTAATACAGCGGATCGTCGGGGATGTGCATTTTCCGGTACAAACCGGCAATGCGCCCGTCCCTTTCGAGGATCACCGCGGTGTTGTGATAAAGGCCAGGAGCGCGCCGCTCAAACACCGACGCAATCACAATCACCTTCTCTTCGCGCGCCACCGCGCCCAGTTTTTCAGTGCTGGGACCGGGAATCGGCTCCGCAAGATCGAACAGCCTTATATCCTCGCGCTGGCAGAAATACTGCTCCCGAAACAGCTCGGGCAAACAAACAACGGCCGCTCCCTGACGCGCCGCTTCGCGGATGCGCTCGGCGGCCTTCTCCAGATTGGCGTCCGGTTCGGGTCCGCAGCTCATCTGCACGAGGCCAACCCTAAATGCGCTGTTGTCTTCCATAATTGTGCCCGTTGCGGTTACGAATATCGCGGAAACAAGCGAAAGGCGCAGGCCATGTGGCCCACGCCTTGGCTCTTTTCTGCTCCGATTACTCGAAAATCAGAATGGCCGCCGCAATTGTCGTCGTCCAGAGGCCGCGTTTGTCGCCGATGGCCGACTGCGTCACGTTGGCGGTGCGGACAATCTTGTTGGAAATGCGATAAATCTCTTTTTTCTCGTCCCAGCTCTTGTCAGGATCGAAATCCACGTCGAGGGTGGTGGCCAGCATCTCCGCCGCCAGCTCTTCGGCATATTCTCCGGCCTGATCCTCGGTCTCTCCAAAGCTGTGGTGCTCGCTTAAGTAACCGTAAGTGTTACGATCACTCGGAATCGCTACGCCAATGCTGGACGCCACGAGCCGGTGCGGCTCGCGAGTCGAGTTTTCCGCCACGACCGCGAAGACCACTTCGCCGGGACTCAGGTATTTCAGCCCTTCTTTGCGCCCAATCAGCTTGGCCTGGGGCGGAAAAATCGAGGAAACGCGCACCAGATTGTGCGCTGCTACGCCCGCGTCGCGCAGTGCCAGCTCAAAGGAGGTCAGCCGTTCTTTGTGTTTCCCAACGCCTTTCGTAAAAAACAGCCGCCTCGGGACCATGCTTTTTCCCAATTCTCAAACCCTCCGCTCCGTCTGGCGTCCGGAGCCCTGATCGGCCTAAAAAAACAAACCCCGCTGAAACTTATCACACGGGAGAAGCCGCCAGGGTCACCGGTTGAATGAATTCACACTGTTTTCAATCATACGGCACCGCGGCCCTGTGCTCATGCTTCGTGATCACGTTTTTTGAAAGGCTCGGTGGCGATCCCCAGAAATTCCCCGGCCGCTCGTGACAGCTGGCGATCCTTGCGGTAAACGAGGGCGAGATCCCGGGCCAGACGGACCCCATCAAGCGCCAGCAGGTGCAGCACTCCGGCCTGCTCTTCTTCTGCAACATTCGTGCGGGGCAGGAATCCCAGGCCCAGCCCCACGCCGATGTAGCGCTTCAGCATCTCGCTGGACTCCACCTCCATAGCCACGCGGGGGACAATTTCGTTGACGCGGAAAAGCTCGTCGAGTTGCTCGCGGCGGCGTCCGTGGGCGGGCAACAGCAAGGGGTATTTGGCGGCTTCCTGCAGGCGTACCGTCGCCCGCCCGGCCAGCGGATGACCTCCCGGGGCCACCAGGGCCAGTTCGTCGCGATGGATGGGTTCCACGGTCAGGCGTGAATCGCGGACCGGCATCGACACGATGCCGAAATCTACCTCCCGGTTCACCACATTTTCCAGCGTCCGCAATCGCTCCGCGCGCACAACACTCAGCATCACCCGCGGATACTGGCGCCGGAACTGGGCGAACACCTGGGGCAGGACGTAAAGGTGGGTCGCCTCGTTCGCGCTGATGGCCAGCTCGCCGCGCGGCGAGCGCTCCTGCTCGGCAATCGCAAGCAGAATGTGCTTTTGCCGCTCCACGCAATACTCGGCAAAGGGCTCAAAGAGCCGGCCCGCCGCGGTATAGGTGACCTTTCCCCCATCGCGATCGAAAAGGCGCGCGCCGACCTCCTGCTCGAGGGTGCGAATTTGTGCCGAGATCGCCGGCTGGGTGCGGAGGAGCTTCTGTGCGGCCCGGGAAAAGCTCTTCAGGCGGCTGACTTCCAGAAACGTCCGAAGATTTTCGAAGTCCATTGTTAGTCCAAGCATATGCGGGGCTGGCATCGCTCACAAGCGTTTTCACGCCGTGTTAATGGCCGGCCACCTCCTCAGCCGCCAGCGCCGGCTGCCTGCGCGGCGGCCGCCGCATGATAAACGGGAGAGGAATGAGGAGCGCGATGATCAGGGCCAGCCCCCAGAACGCATTTTGGTAGCTGAGCATCTGCGCCTGGCGGTTGAGCGACTGCCAGGCATTGCCGATAGCAAGCTGCCTTGCGGCACCGGCGCTTTGGCCCAGCCGCATCAGCGCGTCGCGTGTCGCATCCACGAAGCGGGAATACTGCGGGCTCCCGGACACTGCATGGGAGCTGAGGCTGGAAATGTGGGTCTGGCGGGTGCGCTCCAGAAATGTGGTCAGCAGGGCCGTGCCCACCGAGCCACCGATATTGCGGGCAAAGTTAGAAAAGCTGGAAATCTGATTGTTCTTGTTGCGGGGAACCCCCAGGTAGTTGAGCGTGCTGATGGGGATGAACACGAAGGACAGTCCCATCACCTGGTAGGCACGCCACAGCGTGATCTGGCCGAAAGACACCCCGAGATCGAGTCGAGTGAGATTCAACAGCCCTGCCGCCGTGATGGCATAGCCGATGGCCACCAGCAGGCGCGGGTCGAGCTTAGCGCTGCTCACGAGGCGTCCCGCAATTGGCATGGTACACATCAGCACCAGCGCTCCGGGCGACAACACCATGCCGGCGCGCTCGGCGGTATAACCGAGCAGCACCTGAAGAAACTGCGGGATGAGCACGGTGGTGCCAAACAGCACCATGCCGAGAACAAACTGGAGAAAAACGGCAGTGCCGAAGTTGCGATTTTTTAGCAACCGGATATCGACGATGGGATCGTCGTGCCGCCATTCCCACCAGACGAATGCCACCAGAGTGCATGCCGCGATGATGGCGAAGGCGGTGATGTTCGCATCGCCGAACCAGTCCTTCTCCTGCCCTTTATCGAGCACGAACTCGAGACACCCCACGCCGACGCTGATGAGGCCCAGCCCCATGAAATCCACGCGCCCAGTGACTTTCTGTTCCTCCTTCAGGTAGGGAGGGTCCTCGACCATGCGCTGGGTCAGGAACAGCGACAGCAGGCCCACGGGCAGGTTGATGAAGAAGATCCAGTGCCAGTTGAAATTGTCGGTGATCCATCCGCCGAGGGTGGGCCCGATGGCCGGCGCCACGACGACGGCCATTCCGTAGACCGCGAAGGCCTGCCCGCGCTTGCTCACCGGGAAAGTGTCGGCAAGAATGGCCTGCTCGCTGGGGGCCAGCCCTCCGCCACCCACACCCTGCAGCACGCGGAAGAGCACCAGCAGCGGCAGGGATTGCGCGAGGCCGCACAGCATGGAGCAAATGGTGAAGAGCATGACGCAGGTCATGTAGAAGCGCTTGCGGCCCATGCGAGCCATCAGCCAGCCGGAAATAGGCAGGATGACGGCACTCGAAACCAGGTAGCTGGTAAGTACCCAGGTGGCTTCTTCCTGACTCGCGCCCAGGGTGCCCGCCATGTGCGGCAGGGCTACATTCGCAATGGAGGTGTCCAGCACCTCCATGAACGTCGCCATGGTGACGGTGAGCGCCACCAGCCACGGATTATGGCTCGGCTTCCAGTTCGCCTCGTCGTAATGCAGTTCCGCCAAGTGGACTCGTCCGTGTGGTGCCGTGATGTTGCGCCGCTCATGCCGGCTGCGGCGCCGCGACCCCGAGTCTTCACCGCATACGGCCGCAGAGCCGCGAAGGCAGGGGAATCAAATTGCTGGATGGGACATTGTTTAGATTAGCAGCAGGGCAAACGGATTCCAGGCCTCCGGGCAGCCAGCGCGGCCGCCACCGCGGAGATCCGTCTGCCCCCCGCTCAACGATGGATTTATTTCTTGTCCGTCGCGGTTTTCTGTTCGACAAACGCGATTTGCCGTTTGATCAACTCGGCGTCGGGCCCGGCGGGCAAATAAGTCAGGCTGTTGCGCAGGTGATTCAGCGCCCCTGAGTAATCTCCCTTGTCGATGAGGGTCAGAGCAAGAACGTCTTCGGCATTCTGGACGTTATGCTCCGGATCCATCGCGAGGGCCTGCTCCGCGCTGGTGCGCGCGGCCTCGTTCTTGCCCATCCGGTAATCGGCGACCGCGTTTTCGTACCAGATCCGCGGCGTTCCCGTGGGATCGAGTTCCAGCGCGCGCGCAGCCCAGCGGCTCACTTCCTGCCAGTTTCGCTGCTGAATGGCAATCGTTGCCAGCCACACGCACGGCGGGACGAAACGCGGATCCGCGGCCTGCGCCTGCTCGAGCGATGCAGCGCCGGCCTTCAGATCCGATACAGCCTGCAGCCGTCCCAGCAAATACCAGGCCTCCGCGAACTTCGGATCGATTCTGACGACCTCAGCCAGGTCGGCCTTAGCGGCGTCGGCTTTGCTGTGCATCCACTCATCGTGCGCCTTCGCGAAGTCTTTCTGAGCTTCGGGCGAAGGCGGCCCGGTGACGGTGCTGATGTCCGTTCCCGGCGCATTTTCCACCGGGGTCAACGCGATGTCCTGCAGAAACGGCTTGTCCCGCAGAACCGCCTGGGTGATGGTATCGGTGCTCGAACGATATCCGGCCATTTCCGCGCGAACGGTGCACCCTTCATAATGCTGTGCCATCTGCCGGCTCACATCGCCATCCAGCGTATAGGCCTTGGGGAGATTCACCCGGTTGATGGCGAACTTGCCGTCCGGGCCCGCGCTCGTGGTCAGATCGGTCTTTCCTGTCGCGCAGGAGACTACGACGGTGATCGGCTCCCAAAGCAGTGGATTGCCGTCCACCACAACCTTGCCCCAGAGTCCGGCACCCGCGGCCACTCCTCCGGGAGAATTGGCCATATAGCCCATGTAGCCCAGGTCCTGGATGGAATCGGGCCGGGTCTCCGCACCGGCGCCGCCCCCGGAGGGAATGCTGCCCTGCCCAAAAGCGGCGTCATTGACGAATACCAGGGAGGAGAAAAGCAGAAGGAGTGAGAGAGTAGATTTCGGTTTCATGGCCAGCCCCGCAAACCTCTTATTATCGCGCAATCGCCCTGGCGATTCCAGGCTATTCTGGGGGCGATGCGCCTTGGTCCAGTCTCTCTGGTACTGCTGCTCGGTGCGGCGATGTTCGGGCAGGACACCTCTCCCGACCAGCTTTTGAGCCGCGCCATCGAAGAGCAGCAGAAAGGCGATTTTACAGCAGCCATTCGCGACTACCGTGCGCTGCTGGCGGTGCGCCCCGAGACGCTGGCCGCCCGTGTGAACCTCGGCGCGGCCCTGGCCCACACCGGGAAAGTGGACGCGGCGATCGCCGAATATCAGGCGGCCCTGAAGCTGGCTCCTCAGCTCGGATCGGTGCATCTCGATCTGGGCCTCGCCTACTCGCGCAAAGGCGACTTGCCCGACGCGCTCGATCAGTATGAGGCGGCTCATCGCGCCGACCCGCGCAATGTCCGGGTTGCCATCCTGCTCGGCGACGCGGAGGCCCGATCCGGCAAAGCCGCCGACGCGGTGGCCCTGCTGACGCCCTTCGAGGCGGACAACGCCGGCAATCCGGACCTCGAGTACGCGCTGGGAGAGGCCCTGATCCGGGGGGGGCATCCGCGCGATGGCGCCGCCCGCGTGGAAAAATCAGCGGCGATGACCAACGCCGCCGATTCCTGGATGCTGGCCGGCTCCACGCTGCTCGGACTCAACGAATTTTCGCAGGCGCGCCGCGATCTCGACAACGCCATGCGCCTCAACCCTTCTCTGCCCGGCCTGTGCACCCTCGACGGCACCGCGCGCGACAAGGACGGTGACGCCAAGGCCGCGGAACCAGCGTTTCGCCAGGCTCTCGCGCGCAATCCTGAAGACTTCGACGCCAACCTGTATCTCGGCGCGATCCTCTACCAGCAGCGCAATATGGAGGAAGCCAGGAAGTATCTCGACAAAGCGCTGCAGCTGAACCCGCAATCCACCATGGCCCGCTATGAATCCGCGATGTGGAAGAGCACCTCGGGCGATTATCAGGCGGCCGTCGACCAACTGGAGAAGCTGGTGGCCGACGATCCGCAATGGCTGGAACCCCATGTGGAGCTGGCCACGCTTTACTACCGCCTGCATCGCCCCGCCGATGGAGCGCGCGAACGCCAGATTGTCGACAAACTAACCGCGCAGCAGCAACAGCAGGGTCCGGGCAAGTAGCGCTTACTTCGCGACTGGAGATTTGGCCGGCTTCCGATCCCCGGCCGGACCCGGCTCGGTGACTTTCAGCACCTGATCGGCCTGCACGTTGGTGAGCGTCTGCACTGTACCCGACGGCCAGTGGATCTCCACCGTCTCCGCCTTCGCATCCGGCCCCAGCCCAAAGTGCACCGGCCCGTCGCTCGACGAGGCATAGCACAAACTGGTGGTCATGTGGTTGTATTGCGCGCCCACCGTCGCGCTGACCACCTTGATGCGCGCCCCGATCCCGTCCCGATTGCTGCTGACGCCGTGCAGAGCGACATCCAGCCAGTGACCGCTGTGCTCGCTCCGGTTCATCCAGATTTCCGCGGGCGCCGACAACGCGGCCACCACCACGTCTACGCGGCCGTCGCCATCGAGATCCCCCAGCGCGCAGCCGCGATGCCGTGCCTTCGGCGCAGCATCCAGTCCGGCTTCTTCGGTGAGCGCCGCCCATTTCCCGCCCGCTCCCAAATTGCGAAAGACGGTGTTGTCCTGGGCAATTTCCGTTCCCGGCAGCGGCTGCGACTCCACGTGCCCGCGCGTGACAAACAGATCCTTCCACCCGTCATTATCGAAGTCGTACAAGGCCGCGCCGAAGCCCGACATCTTCATGGTCAGGTCGCGCAATCCGCTGGGCGTCGTCACCTCGTGGAAATCGCCCTTCCCTGTGTTTTGAAAAAGCGGAAACGTCTGGTTGTTGAGGGCCACAAAGGCAATATCCGGGTATCCGTCGTTATTGAAGTCGCGAAAATCCAATCCCATACCGGAGATAAACTGACCGCCCTCCGGCAGTGCGACGCCGGCGTCGAACGCGACCTCCTCGAACTTGTTGCCAAGATTGTGGAAGAGAAAATTGTATTCGGCGTCGTTGGTCACGAAGAGGTCCGGTTTGCCGTCCAGGTCATAGTCGGCCATTCCCACCCCCATGCCTTTGCCGACCTGATCGCGGATCCCCCACTCCTTCGAAACATCGCGAAACGTGCCGTCGCCGTTATTCAGAAAAAGGCGGTTCGGCTGGCCCTTGTAGTAGCGAGGATGACAGTAATCCGCAACGTCACCCATATGGCACAGGGGCTGCGCGCCGAAGCTCCACTGCATGTAGTCGATGATGAAGAGGTCGAGCAGGCCGTCGTTGTTCACATCCACCCACACAGCGCCTTCGGCCCACAGGGGACCGTACTGTGGATCGTCGGAATTCGCCAGGCCCGCTTTCTCGGTCACGTCGGTGAAGGTCCCGTTGCAGTTGTTGTGGTACAGCGTGTTGCGGTAAACGCCGGCGACGAAGATGTCGGGGCACCCGTCGTTGTCGTAATCGCCCACCGCGACGCCGATGTCGTAACC
>JBAVUB010000732.1:0-4527 GCA_049696575.1 Acidobacteriaceae bacterium
AGGCGTCGTCGAAGCATCGGGAAGACGGCATGAAGCTGAAGGACGCGTGGATTACCGCGGTGGTGCGCTGCGCTCCGCCTGGCAACAAGCCGCTGCCGGATGAGATTGCGAACTGCGCGCCGTTTCTCGACGAAGAGATTGCGGCGCTCGCGGATTTGCGGGTGATTGTTTGTCTGGGAAAGATTGCCTTCGACGGGGTCGTCGCGCACCTGATGCGAACCGGGCAGATCGAGCGGCGCGGCGAATTGGTGTTTGGGCACGGAGTGGAATACCGGATCCCAGGCGATCGATGGCTGCTCGCGAGCTATCACCCGTCGCTGCAAAACACGAATACCGGCAAGCTGACTCCGGCGATGATGCTGCGCGTTTTTCGAAGGGCGCGGCAGCTCGCGGGGTTGCCTGCAACTTCTCGCGACGTACGTACATCCACGCGCGGCTCTGCCCGCATCCAGAGCTAAAGCCAGGGAGCGAAGCAGACTCCTGCGCGAGAGGAAACCATGATTACAATTCTGATCATTATTTTGATTCTGATGCTGATTGGTGCTTTTCCCAGCTGGCCCCACAGCCGCAACTGGGGCTACTACCCGAGCGGAGGGCTGGGTCTGATCCTGCTCATCATTGTTGTGCTGTTGTTACTCAGAGTGATCTGACGCGGTGCGTCGGCGGGATTCGTGAAGGTTCAGCGAGTGGAGCGGGAGACCGGGATCGAACCGGCGACATTCAGCTTGGGAAGCTGACGTTCTGCCACTGAACTACTCCCGCTCTGTTGGATGGACAGCAACTGCAAATCCACGCGCTGAAAAAAGTATCGCCCCCGCGAACAAAAATGGCAATCCGCCACGCGCGCCCGGACATCTGTTCTTATGGTTGTCTGGGTATAGCGTTGTAGCGCGGAGTGGCTTTTCGCTCCGGCTGCACGCTCGATTTTGATTGTGGAGCGGAGTGAATGGCACCTGTCCTGTCTGACGCATTGGTATTTTTCGGCGCCACGGGCGATCTGGCGTACAAGCAGATTTTTCCCGCGCTGCAGGGCCTGATTCGCGATGAAGGCTTCGCTCTGCCCATCATCGGCGTCGCGAAGGCCGGGTGGAATCTGGATCAGCTGAAGGCGCGCGCGAAGGATAGCCTGGAGAAACATGGCGGCATCGACCAGCCGGCGTTCGAAAAACTGATGGGCCTGCTGCGCTATGTGGACGGGGACTACAACGACCTGAACACTTTTACGCAGCTGCGCCAGGAGCTGGGACCGGCGCAGCATCCACTGCATTACCTGGCAATTCCACCGAGCCTGTTTGCGGTGGTCGCCGAGAACCTTGCCAAGTCAGGCTGCGCGACCAACGCCCGCGTTGTGGTGGAGAAGCCGTTCGGGCGCGACCTGAAATCGGCGCAGGAACTCAGCCGCACGCTGCATCAATTTTTCCCCGAAGAGGACATTTTTCGCATCGATCATTACCTGGGCAAGGAGCCGGTGGAGAACGTTCTTTACACGCGCTTTGCCAACCCGGTGTTCGAGCCCATCTGGAACCGCGACCATGTGCGCAGCATTCAGATCACCATGGCGGAGAACTTCGGCGTGGAGGATCGCGGCAAATTCTACGATGAAGTGGGAACGCTGCTCGACGTCGTGCAGAATCACATGCTGCAGGTGGTGGCCAACCTGACCATCGACCCGCCGACCGGCGAGGACTGCGACGCGACGCGTGATCGCAAAGCAGAACTGATGAAGGCCATTCGCCCACTCACCCCGGACGCCGTGGTGCGGGGGCAATACGAAGGTTATCGATCGGTACCCGGCGTGGCTCCGGTATCGAATGTCGAGACCTTTGTCGCCATCCGGCTGTACATCGACAGCTGGCGATGGGCGGGCGTGCCTATCTATATCCGCGCGGGCAAGGTGCTGCCGGTGACCTGCACGGAAGCGACGGTGGAATACAAGCGGCCTCCACGGGAGACCTATGGAGAGCTGGTGCCCGTGAACTCGGCGCACTTGCGCATAAGGGTGGGCCCGGATTTTGCCATGGGGCTGGGCGTGCGGGTAAAGATTCCTGGGGAGCGCATGGTGGGGCGCGATGTAGAGCTCGATCTGCATCGCCAGGAGCTGGACGACATGCCGCCCTACGAAAGACTACTGGGGGACGCCAGCCGGGGCAATGCCGAGCTGTTTTCGCGGCAGGATCTGGTGGAGGCGCAGTGGCGCATCGTCGAACCGATTCTCGGGAACGTCACGCCGGTCTACTCGTATCTGCCGGGAACCTGGGGGCCGGAAGAGGCCGGGCAGCTGATCGGCAACGATGGGCCGTGGATCGATCCGGTCGTGGAAGGCAAGAAGCCGTGCTGAGGGAGCCAAACAGGGACCAATAGCCGCGGCCGGATCGAATTATTTTCTGGGCGAAGGACGCGGCTCAGTCGCCGCCGGATCCGACACCCTTCTCCAGATGACCGCCGAATTGGTAGCGCATCGCCGAGAGCAGCCGGTCGGCGTATTCATCGCTGCCGCGTGAAACAAAGCGCGAATACAGTGCTGCGCTGATCACCGGCGCCGCAATGCCCTCGTCGATGGCCGCCTGCACGGTCCACCGACCTTCACCGGAATCGGAGACGCGTCCGGTGAATTTCGAAAGCTGGGGATTCTCGTGCAAGGCCGCGGCGGTAAGGTCCAGGAGCCATGAACCGACGACGCTGCCGCGCCGCCAGACCTCGGCGACTTCCGGCACGTCGATGTCATATTCGTAGAACTCAGGATTGCGTAAGGGCGTGGTCTCGGCATCCGACTCCTGTTTCACGTTCCCCGCATTGGCGTGTTCGATGATGTTGAACCCTTCGGCAAAGGCAGACATGATTCCATACTCGATTCCGTTGTGCACCATCTTGACGAAATGGCCGGCGCCGTTGGGGCCGCAATGCAGGTAGCCGTTTTCCGCGGGAGTGGGGTCGCCGGTGCGCCCCGGCGTACGCGGCGCGGAGGCCACGCCCGGTGCGAGGGACTTGAAGATGGGATCGAGATGCGTGACGATCGCCTCCTCGCCGCCGATCATCAGGCAGTATCCGCGATCGAGCCCCCAGACGCCGCCGCTGGTGCCGCAATCGACGAAGTGGATGCCTTTGGGCTTCAGCTCGGCGGCCCGGCGAATGTCATCGTGGTAATAGGAGTTGCCGCCGTCGATGACGATGTCTCCGGGGGCAAGAACGGGCACCAGAGACGCCAGCACCGAATCGACAGCCGCGGCGGGAACCATCATCCACACGGCTCGCGGCGTGGTGAGCTTGCCCGCGAATTCCTGCAGGTTGGCGGATGAGGCAGCGCCTTTCGCGACCAGCTCCTGCATGGCCTGCGGGTGGGAGTCGTACACCACGCACTGATGACCGGCTTTCAGCAGGCGCTGCACCATATTCGATCCCATTCGACCCAGACCAATCATTCCGATTTGCATTGTTGCCCTCCTGAGGAATTCGCTCGCCTCGCCAGAATAGCGCTGCGGGTTGCGGAGGAGAATCAATGGGACAAAAACGGCTGGGTTTTGGCCGCTGCGTGAGGCCGGCAAGGCTGGTTGCAAAGGCGCCTGAAGATCGGGAGGAATCGCGAGGAATTCGCCCAGCAGACCGGAGTAACTACAGGAACCAGGAAAATGCCACCTGTAGGGGATACCTGAGGAGGCTGGCGCTTTTAAGAATGGCAGGGATGCCCCCCCAGGGCAATCGCACGACAATTCCCAGACGATACGTACATGGAGAAATGACTCCGATGAAGAGCTGCAGGCTCCTGGCAAATCTCCTGAACGACGACAGCGGTCAGGATTTGATCGAATACGCTTTGGTTGCGGCGGTGCTGGCTTTGGCCGCAGTCGGCGCAATGAGCTCACTCACCAACAAGATCGACAACGAGTTCAACAAGGTTGGTAACAGTCTCTGATACGTTTGCAGCGCTGAAAGCGGGCCACGAACCTCTTCCGATCGCTCCAACGCCGATCCTCGCCCTGTGCGGTCTCGCGTTTGCGCCCTTTGCGCGATGCCAAAGAAAAGCCCTCAGGGGCTCCTGACCGACCCGAGGGCTTTCAAGTGAGCGACATCAAATGGTGCCGTGATGCTGCTTAAACCCGACAATAAGGGTGTCTCAAAGTCTTCGTCATTCAACCGAAGTTGTAATTTCGCTTTCTGTTCGCCTATCTTTCAGGCGGGAAACGCAGGAATGCGGCCCCGGAACCCCATCTTCGTCAGTAGGTTTGTTCTATGGCAAAGGGGTGGGATGAGGCTTGGGGTGGTTGAGGGGCTTGGGGTAGAGGCGAGACTGGTCCAGCAACAGGGTGGTGGCTTGAGTCTGGGGATTTACTGCGCAAACTGTGCGGCCGGCATCGCGCTGGTGGTGCTCACGCACGACGACGACACGATCCCGACGGAATACGACTGGGAGGCCGATCGCAATGTGCGCCTCGCGATCGACAACCACCAGAAGAAGCACCTCCCAGCGTCTGCCTGAGGTGACCGCAATCAGGGTCGGCACTGGGTCGCCTGTCAACGAGCGAGGTAACC
>JBAVUB010000733.1:0-12363 GCA_049696575.1 Acidobacteriaceae bacterium
ACGTAGAGGCAAATGGAAATTGCGGAGCAGACAGTTTCACGGGGCACCCTTCCGGATGGGACTGGTTGGTCAGTCGTTGCCAGCTGGGGGAGCAGTAAATCGATTCGGCTCAGGAAGAGAGCCGTAGGTTCAAGTCAGAGATGTTGAAAACCGGGGCACCTTGAAACCGAAACAATGCACTGTCGAATCCGGTCTTTGGAACCGGAAAGGTCGCAGCAAGAATTATGGGAGAGTAGCCTGCAACTTCTTCCATTGTCAAGTTAAAACCTTGCCCATGTCAGTGACACATATTTAGAAGAAACCTGGCGCCTGCAAGCGCACGGATGCAGACGGACCGCGCATGTGAAATCTCCTTCGGAGAAACTTACGCTCTGCGGGGAACAACAGCGGCGGTTCAGATACGAAATGCTGCTGCGGGAGCCGCCGTTCCGATCCGCCGCGCTCATCAGCAACTTCGCCCCTCGATTTAGTGCCACAAAGCCCACCACTGCCCGTTGCAGTCGGCGGAGGTCCCATCCCACGGCACTGCCATATCGAAGCCGATATCCCACGTCACTCCGCCCGCCGTCCCCTGCGTCCGCCCTTTCCAGATCGTCACCTCCGGCTTGCCCGGCGCCATCAGCACGGTCGCCTGGCCGATCGGCATGTTCCCCAGCACCTGACCTGCTTTGGTTTTCACGCTGATCGCGCCAAAGAGAAACAGCTCCGCCGGCAATCCGTTGTTCACCGGATACAGCGCAAACGTGATCGCATCCCCCGATGCCAGCGTCAGCGTGTCCGGTGCATTCGCGGGCAGAATCCACAAGCCCGGCGGCGGGGGCGCGGGTTTCCAGTCCGAGGGGTTTTGCGTCGTGAAGAACAGCCGCAGATCGCCGCCGCAGTTGCCGGCCACCGATCCATAACGCAGCGTGTAGAGAAGTCTCATGGGTCCTCCTGGATTCAACCAGACTCGGGAGTCTGCTTCCATAGAAACAGAAACACAGAACAGAGCAAGGCTGGGTGAATAGTGTTGTTTGGAGATCCGTCGTTTCAACTTCTGACTTTATTGCTCGTCTCTCGCTCGCTTCTCGCAGGCGTTCGCTCAAATTCTCCCCGGCCTTCCATCCCTGCTAAGATCGCCGGATGTTCAAACTCGGCAAGCCGGAAACCCCTGGCCAATGGATCGGCCACATTCTTCTCGCTATTGTCGCGCTGCTTCTTATCTGGTGGATGTTCCGGGCCTACGTGCTGTAATCCACTTTCGCAATTGAATCGCTTCTCGCTCGCTTGACTCAGCGTCTGCCGACCACCAAAATTTCAAACGTCCCGGGCTTCGCCTTTGGTCGTCCCGTGGTCGCAGGCTCGAGTTCTGCTGTGGCCAGAAAGATCTGGTGCGTCGATGCATCGATGCCCATGGTCCGCGCGCCGTTCGCAGTCGTCAGGGTTTGGACGACGTCCCAGGTCCCCGATTTCTCCGCGGCAACCGTCAGCGAACCGTCGCGGCAGCTGGCGAAAGCCTGGCCTTCGTCCACCTTCGTAGCGTCCACGCCTGCGCCAATGGGCAATGCCGCCTCCACCTTGCCGTCTTCTGTGTTCATCACGATCATCTTCTGCGGATTGCGGCAGCCGATGAACAGCCGATGCGTCTTCTCATCCAGCGCCATACCCACAGGATGGCCACCTGGAGCTACCGGCCAACGCGCCACCACCTTCCGCGTCTGCAGGTCGACGACAGCGACCAGGTCCTTGTCCTCCAGATTGATGTAGACCTTGCCTCTTCCATCCGAAGCCAGAAACTCCGGCTTTCCGCCCAGATCAATGGGCGGATCCATCTTGCCGCTCGCCGGATCGATGTCCGGCCGGAAGGTCATGAGCACGCCTCCGTCGCCCGAGACCGCCAGCACCCGATCCATCCCCGCGTCGTAAATAATGCCGTCCGAATCCGGAACCGTGGGAATGGTACCCAGCACGTTATACGTCTTTAGATCGAAGACCACGATGGCCCCAGTGCCGCCGCCGTCGGTAATGAAACCGCGCCCGAGTTTCGGAACCAGAGCGACTCCGTGCGAAACCTTCTGGCCGGGGATGTCCCCCAGCACTTTCCCCGTCTCGCCATCGATCGCCATGGTATGCGTGGTCCGCGTTACGTAGACCCGATGGGTCTGGGAATCCACGGTGACGTAATCCCAGCCGCCGTCGCCGCCCACGTGGAACGTGTTCGTCACCTGCCAGTTCGCCTGGCCAAACATCGGCCCTGCGACGAACGAAAGAGCTACCACCGCCAGAACCATACGCATCGATCGCATTGAGTTTCTCCAGAATGGTTGAAGGAAAGCCCGCACACACAGGTCCTGAAGGCGAACGCCCCCGGACGAGCTAACTGTATGCCAGCTTCCTGAATCCTGGCTGAAGATCGAAGTGGTTTTGTTTCGCGGCACGCATTCGGGCGGCGTGCGATCTCCGCATCCTGGCGGATGCGTCGTGACAGATAGAACCGAGTCGTGCCCTACGCCAACTGCCGCTCGTCAGCCCGCAGCAGCAGTTCCAGGTCCGACTCGTGCGCCAGCTTCTTCGGCGGCGTGTGATTCCCATCCAGTGCAACCACGTACATATCCTGCAGGTACGCAAGCTTTCTCGCCACTACTCCGCTTGCCTGCCCGCCCTTTACACGAACCTGTTGCCCTTCTGCGAATGCCATGCAGGGAATCTTGCCTCTTTTCCCGATCTGGAACAATGGCTCGATGGGGACACGATCGATCCCCCTGGTAGGGACTGCGCGGGCCATTACCGTAGAGCCGTACGACCCAGTTACTACGGTTCTACTCCCATTCTCAACTTCCGTTCATCCTTTTTTAACGGCACTCGAAATTCGCCGCATCCTCTGTATTTCCAACTCCCTTGTACTGCGCATGTTTTGGATAAGCGCACAGCGGCCGGCTCCGCCCTGGAAATGCTTTCCCCGTCGCCACGACCGCGTCCGGCACGGTTCCCTTTTCAACCCAGCTCACCAACGCCCCCAGCATGTCGAAATCGTCCAGCGCCGCGCCACCTCCGCCGCAATGGCTCATCCCCGGCACCAGATAAATCTGGCTCCATTGCTCCACCTTGTCGAGGCCACCGTTGGCCGCCGCCATTTTCTTGTAGTAGCCCAGCGTGTCCAGCGGCGAAAACCAGGGATCGCTGTCGCCGTGATAGAAGATCAGTTTCCCGCCGTTCGCCGAAAACGTTGTCAGATTCGTCGAGATCGAATCGACGAGCGGTTGTGCTGCCGCTGCCGCTTCCTTATCCACGTCCATCTTTGTATCGCTCACCGGCATGCCGAGAAAACCACCGCGCATTGCCAGCAAGCCGGGAATCGGCGCCGTGTACGTGATCCCCGTGTCGTAGAGGAATCCCGGATACACATTGTCTCCGTGCAAATCCTTCGGCCCGGCAAAGACGCGTTCGATCGCCGCCGCCTTCTCCGGTGCTATGCAGCCCTCGCTCTGCCCCGCCCTGCACGCCACCATCGCCGGATCGAAATCGCAGTGCATCGGATCGAAGATCATCCCGTCGGCCACGCCGTCCTTCGCGTCGCACTGCTGGAGCAGCGCGTCGTGAATCACTTTGCGATCGGCATCCGTGATGGCCGCCCCGGTTTGCGGCTTTCCTGACGCATCCCTCGGCGCGACCTGGTTCCAGTTCACGGCCGCCCACCGGCTCGCCGCGAGATTCGAGAACCCTGTATCCATCGCCGGATCGCCCGACACGATCCCGTTGAACACCGTTGGATACCGCTGCGACAGGATCATCCCTTCGCGCCCGCCCGTCGAGCACCCCGCGAAATAGGAATACGCCGCCGCTTTCCCGTAATACTGCGCGATGATTTGCTTTGCGACGCCCGCCACTTCGGCATTCGCCAGATAGGCGAAATCCAGCATCGCCTGCTCGTCCCGCATAAAGCTGAAATCGAACGGCCCCGTCTTCGCCTTGTGACCCGTGTCGGTCGATGCCACCGCAAAGCCGCGCGTCAGCCCCGGCTTGTCACCCGCCGCCGTGGACCCGATCGGCTGCGAGACGTAGCCGTTCCCACCACCTCCGCCCTGCATCAGAAAATCCCCATTCCAACCCTCCGGCAGCGCGACCGCGAACCTGATCCCGAATTCCTCCCCATCTACCCCCTTCCGCCGGTTGATCACCCCATCCACGCGGCAATGCGCCGGCAACGGCCCCGTGTATCCCGGCCATCCCTGGGGCAGCGGCGCGGCGTTCCCCGCCGACACCATCTCCGCCTTCACGATCTCCACTCCAGGAATCTTCAGGCTGGTCAGATTTCCGCATGCGTTCGTTGCCTGCGCCCACCCCGTTGACCCCAGTACCAGCACCCCGCACACCAGAACGCCGCTCCGTTTCGCTCGCATGGCCACCCTCTTTCCGGAAGACAGATGAGTATAGCGGCCTGCGGTTGGGATCGCGAGACGTATAAGGAATGTGATCTTCCGCACAGCACGCCTCGCCCCATCGGCTGAAAATATTCGGTGATCGACACTATCGAAACGCCCGCCGCCAAACTGCCGCTGCTGCCCATTCCTGTCATTGCCCGCAAGCTGGGCCTGCGCGACGACGACTACGACCAGCTCGGCCCTCAATTTGCCAAGCTGCACCTCGACCTTCTCCGCGACCCCGCTCGTCCGCCGCTCGGCAAGCTGATCCTCGTCACCGCCACCACCCCCACCGCTTCCGGCGAAGGCAAGACCGTCACCTCCATCGGCCTCGTCCAGGGACTCGAACACCTCGGCAAAAAGGCCATCATCACTTCCCGCGAACCCTCGCTCGGCCCCGTCTTCGGCATGAAAGGCGGCGCCGCCGGCGGCGGCCTCTCGCAGATCGAGCCCAGCCAGAAGGTCAATCTCCATTTCACCGGCGACTTTCATGCCATCACCTCGGCGCACAATCTTCTCGCCGCGCTCATTGACGCGCATCTCTTCCACGGCAACGCGCTCAACCTCGATCCCGCCAACATCTGGTGGCCGCGCGCCATGGATATGAACGACCGCGCGTTGCGCCGGATCAGCGTTGAAATTGACGGCAAGCGCGACGGCGCCAACCGCCGCACCGGCTTCGTGATCACCGCGGCCTCTGAGATCATGGCCATTCTCGCGCTCGCTAAAGACCGCGCCGATCTGCGCCGCCGCCTCGCCGCTATCGTGATCGGCGCAACCCGCGATCGAAAGCCTGTCCGCGCCGCCGACCTTCACGCCACCGGCGCCATGATGGCCCTGCTCGCCGACGCCATCCTGCCCAACCTCGTCCAGACCACCGAAGGCACACCCGCCCTCGTCCACGCCGGCCCCTTCGGCAACATTGCCCACGGCACCAGCAGCATCATCGCGCAGCAAATCGGCCTGCGCCTCGCCGACTACGTCATCAACGAATGCGGATTCGCCGCCGACCTCGGAGCGGAAAAGTACATCGACATCGTCATGGGCGTTTCCGGCGTCAGTCCCTCGGCCGCCGTGCTCGTCACCACCGTGCAGAGCCTCCGCAACCAGGGAGAAGGCCACCTCGACCGGGGTTTCCCCAACCTCGCCCGCCATGTCCGGAACCTGCAGCGCTTCGGCCTGCCCACGCTGGTCGCCATCAACCGCTTCCCGCATGACACCCGTGAGGAGCTCGATGAAGTTCGCGCCTTCTGCGACGCGCTCGGCGTACCCAGCGCCCTCACCGAACCCTTCACCAAGGGCGGCGAAGGCTCGGAAGCTCTCGCCCGCGCGCTCGTCGCCCTTATCGACCGCAATCCCGGCGCGACAGCGCACCCCATCTATGCACTCTCCGATTCTTATGAAGAGAAGCTCGAAAAAGTCGCCACCCAAATCTACGGAGCCGACGGCGTGACCCTCAGCGATACCGCGCGCGCCAAATTGCGTGAGTTTGTCGAGTGGGGCTACACGGGCCTGCCCATTTGCGTCGCGAAAACGCAGTACTCGTTCAGCGACGATCCCAAAAAGCTCGGCGCGCCGGTTGGCTGGACGCTACCCATCACCGACGTCTCGCTCTCCGCCGGCGCCGGATTCCTCGTCCCCATCGCCGGCAACATGATGCTGATGCCCGGCCTGCCCAAAGTCTCCCGCGCCGAAGAAATCGACGTCGACGCCGAGGGCGACATCCTCGGCGTCTGAGCTGGGCGTTACGAATCCGGGTGCCCCATGTCTGCCCGGTTTTGGCAGATGTGGGAAAAACGCTCCTGGCTCCCACCTCCCTGATCCCTGCTACCGGCTACAGGCTGCCCCTTTGCTGTCTCACCGCATCTCTCCAGATATGATTCGCAAACTCAAATCCGGCGAATACCGTCTCTACTCCCGCAAGAAAAATCCGTCCACCGGCAAACGCCGCAACCTCGGCACCTTCTCCACGCGCGACAAAGCCGAGCAGCACGAACGCGCCGTCCAGTACTTCAAGCGGCACTGAAGCTCGAGTCAGTCCCCTGTAACCTGTAACCTTCGAATCCCGATGCCCACTGCGAAAAAGAAATCGGCGGCAAAGAAGTCCGCTCAGAAAAAGCGCTGGGTGAAGAACGTCACCACCGACTCGACCCATCCGCCCAAAGACCTCTTCACCAAAAGCGCGCCCATCATCGCCCGTGCGCTCGCCTCGAAGAAGGTTTCCCCCAAAGGCCCCTCGTCCGGCATGCGGATGCTTACGTATTTCATCAATCGCGCCGGCAAAGGACTGAGCGCCCCACGCAAACGCGAACTCGAGCGCGCCAAGAAACTTCTGCACGAACACATTCAAAAGGAAAAAGAGAAGGCGGCCTGAGCCGGTCCCTTTACACAGCCGAACCGCTCTGAACCGACGCTGCCTCCGCGGCCAGCAGAGCCTTCCGCTTCCTATGCGCAATTGCAAACACCACCACCCCCGCACCCACCAGCACCAGCGTCGACACCAGCACCTTCGCCAGTGCCAGCGGTTTGTTCGGTTCCTCGTCCGCGGGTATCGCCGACAGCACAATTGTGCCCGCCGTTGATACAAATCCAACTACCGCCAGAATCACCGCCACCGGCCGCCCTCCCGGAACCCGCATCACGCCCGCTCCCACAGGCCGGCTCTGCACCCGCACCATGGCCGCAAACAATGGCAGAAAAGGAAGAAACGTCGTGACGATCGTCATGCTCACCATCACATCGTAAGCACCACGGACGCTCGTACCAGCCTGCCCCAGCGCTCCCATCAGCATGCCCGCCAGCCCGTACACTCCGATCGCCACCCACGGCGTTCCAAACTTCGGATGCACACGCCCGAACACCGGCGGCAAATAAAGATCAATGCCTGCTACAAATGGCAGCCGCGAGGTTGACGACAGATACGAAGCCGCTCCGCCAATCGCGCTCAGCGCCAGCAACCCCGCCATCACCACGCCCAGCCACGGCAGTCCCAGCCGCCCGCACAGCACCGCGGCTCCGTGCATAAACCCATCCACTCCCGAAACCTGCCCAGGCGGAAGCGCCACCAGCAATGCCGCCGTGCCCGCCACATAACCCACCGCCAGTACCAATCCCGCCACCAGCAGCGCCCGCGGAATCGTCTTTCGCGGCTCCCTGATCTCCTCCGCCATAAACGATCCCGTCTCCGCGCCCGAGAAGGCAAAGAAAATCGTCGACCAGAAAATCGCATCCTTCAAACTCAGATGTGGAGACATCCCCGCCCACGTAAACCGGGTTGCCACGCCAAACCGCACGGCCGCAAACGCCGCCAGCACCACCAGCACCAGCACCGAGAGCCACGCGCCGCTCGACCCGATGTTGTTCAGCCACTTCCCCGCATTCAGCCCCACGATGTTCACCAGCGTGATCGCCGCCAGCCACACCACCGCGAACGTCATGAAATAAATCGGACTCGCCGCCAGCCGATGCCCCCGCCCCCCCGCCGCAAACAGCGCCGCACCCGCACCGAAATACAGAATCGAAGCAAAGTATGGCAGGTTCGACATCCAATACGTCCACGCCGTCAGAAACCCCGTGAAATCTCCGAACGCCTCCCTCGCCCAGATGTACAGCCCGCCCTCCTGCGGATACCGCGACGAAAGCTCCATCACGCACCCGGCCAGTGGCAGAAAAAATCCGAGCAGTCCGAAGAACCAAACGATCAGAGAACCAGGCCCCGCTGCCGCCGCCGTCGCCACCCACCGCACGCTCAGCGAGGCGGCGATATAGAGCAGCGCCACATCGCGCAGCCGCAGCGCCCGCTCTAGCCCCTGCGCGTGCCCGTGCCCCGCTGCATCCGTCACAATCACTGGCACAATTGGAATCTCAGCCACGCCCGCCGCTTTCCAGATCCTTCAGCACCGCCATCGCCGCATTGCGTCCGTTCACCCCAATCACGCTTCCCCCCGGATGCGTGCACGCCCCGCACAAATACACGCCCTCCATCGGCGTCCGCGCCGCCAGCCGTCGCGACCACATATACGTCGGCAAACATTCTCCCTGGAAAATATGCCCGCCCGTCAGCCCCACCTTCTCCTCAATATCGGGAGGTCCCAGCACCTGCGCCTCCACCACAGCCGAATCCAGGTTCGAGCAGAACCGCCCCAGCGACCCCAGCGCCAGCCGCCGCACTTCCTCACGCCGCACGTCCCAGGTGTTTCGTGAGTCCGTCCCATTTGTAAACGTGTACGGCACATATTGTGCGAACACGCTCATCGTGTGCATTCCCTCCGGCACCACGCTCCGATCGTGCGCGCTCTGGAAATACAGCTCGCACCACAGCGCTTCCGGCAGCTCGCCCCGCTTCGCCGCGGCAAATCCCGCCTTCCACTCCGCCTTCGTCAGCGGCGCGTTGATTTGTCCATAGTGGTGCGGCTCATCCGTCCCCGGACGCGCCTTGAAATTCGGCAACTCGCGCAGCAGCACATTCAGCTTCACCGTGCAGCCTTCAATCGGCACACTTTCCACCCGCGCCTTCCACTGCGCATCCGCCGCCCCGCCCAGCAGCCGCAGCGTCACGCGAGGATCCGCGTTCGACACCACCACCTTCGCCGCAATCCGCTCTCCGCCTTCGAGCACTACGCCTTCCCCCGGCAGAATCTCCGCGACACCGACACCCGAAGCCACCACCGCGCCCGCCTCGCGCGCCGCATCGCAAAAATAAAACGACACCATCCCCATCCCGCCCCGCACATACCCCCACATCCCCGGCATCCCGCCCAGCCGCCCCGACGCATGATGGAACCGGATCGACGCGGTCCCCGCATCGAACGGGCTCGCGTTCGTCCCGATCACTCCCTGCCCCAGATAAGCAATTTGTAACCGCTCCTCTTGCAAATAGTGCTCGACAAACTCCGCCATCGACCACTCGTAGAGCAGTTTCCGCGCCTCCTCATCGCCGCTCAGCCGCGCTTCGATCTCCTCCGCCGACGGCGCATCCCCGATCCACGCATCGCCATCGCCCGCCGGACGCAGCTTGTCCCGCAACCGTGTCAGGGTCGCGTTCATCGCCTTCCATCCCTCCACATCGCCCGGCGAAAATCGCCGAATCTCCGCCTCACACTGTCCATCGTCGTCCCACAGCTGCACGCTCGATCCATCCAGCAGCGGCACAAACAGCCCATTCACCGCGGGAGTCCAGTGAAACCCCCGCGCCGGCAGCCCGAGTTCCTGCACCACCTTCGGGTGCAGCAGTCCCGCCAGATACGCGCATGGGGACATCCGCACGTCCGGATGCGTCTCCGGAAACGGCTCCTCAATCGTGCATGCCCCACCGACGCGCTGGCGCGTTTCCAGTACCAGCACGCGCTTCCCCGCACGCGCCAGATACGCCGCGCACGCCAGGCCATTGTGCCCCGCGCCAACGACAACGACGTCCCACGGCCGCGCAGCCAGCTCCCGCACCGGCGCAGGCAATCCAACCTTCCCCAGAACCGCGGCAGTCGGCGACGTGCTCAGATTCGAATCCTCCACAGGGTTCCTGCCAGTATCTACACCCAAACGCCAACGCGAAAGCAAATTGCGCAAATCCGCGTCCACCCGATCCGCAACCGCACTTCGGTACAGCGCCCGCCCCGAGCGGCCTATACTGTCGCTTCGTTGAGAGAACGTTTTCTTCAGGAGCCCTCATGCCCCGCCTTCGTACCCTCCTTGTCACACTCGCGGCCTTCGTTGCCACCCTTCTCGCCACGCCCTCCGCGCCAGCCCAGCAAGCCGCCGAGACCCCGCAGCCCTGGCTCAACACTTCCCTGCCCATCGATAGGCGTGTGGACGCCCTCGTCTCGCAAATGACCCTCGAAGAAAAAGTCCAGCAAATGCGCGATCACGCCCCCGCCATCCCGCGCCTCGGCGTTCCTAAATACGACTGGTGGAATGAAGGCCTGCACGGCGTCGCCTTCGCCGGCTACGCCACCAATTTTCCTCAGGTCATCGGCATGGCCGCAACCTGGGACACGCAGCTGGTCCACACCATGGGCCAGACCATCTCCATCGAGGCCCGGGCAAAATACGCCGAGGCAATTCGTAACAACCAGCATGAACAATTCTTCGGCCTCACGTTCTGGGCGCCCAACATCAACATCTTTCGCGATCCCCGCTGGGGACGCGGCCAGGAAACCTACGGCGAAGATCCCTTCCTCACCGGCCGCATGGCCGTCGCTTTCGTCACCGGCATGCAGGGCGACGATCCTCGCTATTTCCGCGTCGTCTCCACGCCCAAGCATTACGCCGTCCACTCCGGCCCCGAGCTCACTCGCCACCAGGCCAACGTCGACGTCTCCCCGCACGACCTCGAAGATACTTACCTCCCCGCCTTCCGTGCCGCCGTCACTGAGGCCCACGCGCAGTCCGTCATGTGCGCCTACAACGCCATCGACGGAGCCCCCGCCTGCGCCAACACTATGCTGCTGCAGGATCACCTCCGCGACGCATGGCACTTCGACGGCTACGTCGTCTCTGATTGCGCCGCCGCCGCCGACATCTTTACCGGCCATCATTACGCTCCAGATATGGCCCACGCCGCCGCCGATGCCGTCAAAGCAGGCACCGACCTCGAATGCGGCTACGGTGAAGGCCAGGCTTACCCCACCCTCGTCGACGCCGTCCACCAGGGCCTCATCTCCGAAGCCGAAATCAACACCGCCCTCCACCGCCTCTTCCGCGCCCGCTTCAAACTCGGCATGTTCGATCCGCCCTCCAGCTACGCCTACGGCCAAATCCCCTTCAGCGAAGTCAACTCGCCCGAACATCGCGCGCTCTCCCTGCGCGCCGCGCGCGAATCCATGGTCCTGCTCAAAAATCAGGACCACATCCTGCCGCTGAAATCCGAGACTTCCTCGATCGCCGTCATCGGTCCCACCGCCGAGCTCATCCAGTCGCTCCAGGGCAACTACAACGGACCGCCGCCGACGCCCGTCTACCCGCTCGCCGGCATCGAAAAGCGCTTCTCCTCGTCGCACATCCGCTACGCCCAGGGATCCAGCCTCGTCGCGGGTTACGCCATCCCCATCGAGCGCACCGCGCTCCATCCTTCTTCCGGCTCCGGACGCGGTTCCGATCAGGGCCTCACCGGCGAATATTTCTCCTCATCCGACTTCTCTGGCCAGCCCGTCCTCACCCGCACCGACCGCAACATCAATTTCAACTGGGATAAAGTCGTGCCTGTCCCCGGCCTGCAGCGCAATAACTACTCTGTCCGCTGGACCGGAACCTTCACCCCGCCCGCTCCCGGCGATTACCAGATCGGCGTCCGCGTCAACTACTGCTACGCCTGCGAAAACGCCGAGGGCTTCCGCCTCTACCTCGACGGCAAACTCATCGTCGCCAGCTCCAGCGAGAAACAAGCCGAGCGCGGCGCCGTCTTTGACGCATCTGTGCACTTCGCTGATACAAATTCCCACGCTATTCGCCTTGAATACCTCCACGGCACTGGCTCAGCGGGCATCGACCTCACCTGGATTCCGCCCGCCACCGTCCTCCGCGACGAAGCCGTCCGCGCCGCCCAGCAATCCGACGTCGTCATCGCCTGCGTCGGCCTTTCGCCGAATTTGGAGGGTGAAGAAATGCCCGTCCACCTCGACGGCTTCAGCGGCGGCGATCGCACTTCCATCTCGCTCCCCGCCGTCCAGGAGGATCTACTCAAAGCTCTCGCCGCCACCGGCAAGCCGCTCATCGTGGTTCTTGAAAATGGCTCGGCCCTCGCCGTCGACTGGGCCGCCGAGCACGCCAGCGCCATCCTCGAAGCCTGGTATCCCGGCGAAGAAGGCGGCACCGCTATCGCCGAAACCCTCGCCGGCGACACCAACCCCGCTGGCCGCCTGCCTCTCACTTTCTACGCCTCGCTCGACGATCTCCCGCCCTTCGCCGACTACTCGATGAAGAACCGCACCTACCGCTACTTCACCGGAAAGCCTCTCTACAGCTTTGG
>JBAVUB010000734.1:0-3800 GCA_049696575.1 Acidobacteriaceae bacterium
CCCGGGTGGGAGCGAGCCGACGCTGATGGAGTAGGTGTAGGCCGGCGTTCCGCCGGAAGCGGCGAGCGCCGAGCTGTAGGCGAGGCCCACCTGCGCCGATGAGGAAGCACAACTGATCGACAGCGGCACTGAGACATCGATGGTGCAGGCGGCAGTGGTGTTCGCGCCGGTGGAATCGACGACCTTACCGGTGAAGGTGAAGGGGCCGGATGCAGTTGGGGTGCCGGTAATTGCGCCGGTGGACGTATTGAGCAACAGGCCGGTCGGCAACGCGCCGGCGGAGATCGAGTAGGTGTAAGCCGGCGTTCCGCCTCCCGCGACCAGCGCCGAGTTGTAGGCCGCATTGAGGGTTGCCGTCGACGACGGGCACGACAGCGTCAGGGATGTCGTGCCAGAAGACACGACGATGCTGCAGGTGGCGGTGGCTTTGGCACTACTGGCATCCACGACTTTGCCGGTGTAGTGGTAGGTGCCTGAGGTCGTGGGCGTACCGGTGATTGCGCCGGTGGAAGCATTGAGCAACAGGCCGGGTGGCAGCGCGCCGCTGCTGATGGAATAGGTGTAGGGCGATTTGCCGCCGCTGGGAACGAGCGCCGAGCTGTACGGGGTCCCGACTTGTGCCGTCGAAGAGGCGCACGACAGTCCCAGCACGGGCGCGGTGACCTTGATGCTGCAGTAGGTGTTGACCTTGTCTCCGGCGGAATCGACGGCATTGCCGTCGTAACCATAGGTGCCGGCAGTGGTCGGAGTGCCGGTAACGGCGCCCGTCGAGGGATCGAGGGTGAGCCCAGGAGGCAGCGTGCCGCCGCTGATGGAGTAGGTGTACGGCGCCAGGCCGCCCATGGCGGCGAGGTCTGAACTGTACGGGACTCCGATCTGGGCCTTCGAGGTTGGGCACATCAGGGTTATTTTCGGCGGGCACACGATGATGTCGCACTGGAAGGTGAAGGTGGCGCCGGTCGAGTCCGTGACCGTCACTTTGTAGTAGAAGACGCCCTGGACGGTGGGTGTTCCGGAGATGGTGCCGGAGGAAGACATAGACAGGCCGGTGGGGAGTCCCGAGGCCGTAAACGTGTACGGTCCTGTGCCGCCGGTCGGCTTCAGGGTGAGGGGAGCCATGGGAACATAGGCATAGACCGTCACCTGAGTGCACTTGCACGAAAGCTTTTTCGCGGTCACAGCGCTTGCCGTGACAGGAACGGTTGCCAGCGCAACCAGACTCACCAGGACACAAAGGATCCCAACCCGCTTTTGCAGCATAGCTCCTCCACATTCGAACCAGATGTAACTTTGGATTTCCCTGAGGGTGAGCACAGTAACTCGGTTCAAAGCAGGATGTCAAATTAAAAACTGCATCGCTAATAACTCATCGATAACCACGGTATATAAGTGTTACTCCCTGCAATTTGGGAAATGTTGCGTTCCGGTGAGTTACGTTAAGTTACGAACAATAGTTACCAGCCGGATCGCGGCTGACTCACACTCACCTGACTGACTGGGAGTGGGCGGGGGAATATCACTCAGATGAGGTGGCAGAGGCGGGGATGTCGGATCGGCAGACCGCGGCTGCTTGTGGAAAACGGCGCCAGCGCGGTTCCCTACAGCAACTGGTGGGTGAGGGCGCGGTGGATTCCGGTTCTGCCTTCGCCGGGCGAAAGGTAGACGACGCAGTTGCGGCCGTTGGATTTGGCGGTGTAGAGAGCGGCGTCGGCGGTGGCGAGAGCTTCATGCTCGGAACTAACGAGGGCATCGACGACGGTGGCGCCGATGCTGGTGGTGATGCGGAGGGCGACTCCATCGGCGAGGCACTGATCTTCGGCGAGAGCGGTGCGGACGCGCTCAGCGCACTCTTCGACCTGGTTGCGGGTGCAGCGGGGGAGGACGACGAGGAATTCCTCGCCACCGTAGCGGCCGACGAGGTCGTAGGAGCGGACGGCCTGCTGGAGGCGGCGCACCGACTCCTGCAAAACGCCGTCGCCGGCGGGATGACCCCAGGTGTCGTTGATCTCCTTGAAGTGGTCGAGGTCGAGCATCATGAGGCCGGTCGATTCGCCGAGGCGTGCGGCCATTTCAAACTCGCGATGGAGCAGGTCGAAGATGGCCTTGCGGTTCCACACGCCGGTGAGGCAGTCGTGAGCGGCGAGGAACTGGAGTTCCTCGAGCATTTCCTTTTCGCGGGTGATGTCGACCGAGACGCCGCGCATGCGGGTGGCCTTGCCGTCGGCGAATTCGACGTTTGCCTGGGTGCGGAGCCAGCGGATGGAACCGTTGTAGAGGAGGATGCGGAACTCGGGGTGGAAGCGGGTGCTGAGCGGAGAAACTTCCTGGAGGGCGGCGGCGACGGCGGGCCAGTCGTCTTTGTGGATCATCTCGCGCAACTGGCGGACGGTGAGCTGATGGACAGCGTCAGCGAGTCCGGCCTGGGCGGCGAGTTCCTGGGAGAGGGTGAGAATGCCGCGGGTGAGATCCATTTCCCAGATGCCGAGGAAGGCGGCCTTTTCGGCGAGGGCGATGCGCTCCTCGTTTTCGCGCTGGCGCTCGGTGGCGCGGAGGCGCTCGATGGCGTTGGCGGCAAGCTGGGCCGCACCTTCGACGATGGTGAGGTCGCGCTCGCGGGGTTTGGCGGGGCGGCGATGATACAGGGCGAAGGTGCCGAGGACTTTGCGGTTGAGGCCGCGGATGGGGACGCTCCAGCAGGCCATGAGGCCGAAGCTCATGACAAAGTCTTTGACGGGGGCAAAACGGGGATCGGTGGAGATGTCCTCGACGACGGTGGTCTCATTGCGGAAGGCGGCGGAACCGCAGGCACCGACGTCAGGACC
Source organism: Acidobacteriaceae bacterium (assembly GCA_049696575.1). GTDB lineage: Bacteria > Acidobacteriota > Terriglobia > Terriglobales > Acidobacteriaceae > Palsa-343. Next base: position 2,823 of record JBAVUB010000734.1, read on the forward strand.
GATGGCCAGGCCGCTGACGGCGCGCATGTACTCTTCGGGCAATCCACCACGGGAGCCTTCCCAGAGGCGCTTGCCTTCGTCGTCGAGGAGGAGCACGGAGCAGAGACATTCCGGCGTGAGGGCTTCGATGGCGTGAGTGAGAATGTCGAGGACTTCAGTGAGGGAGGCGCCGGCGTTCATGCGATCGACGAGGCGGCGCTCGACCTCGAGCATGGAGGAGGATTTTTCGAGAGCCTTGCGCTCGTCGGCGCTTTCGCGGAGCTGGCGGCGGCTGGTGATCCAACCGGCGGCGCAGACGAGGGCTGCGGCGATGGCTGCGCCCGTGACAGCTACGAAGGAATCGTCAGCAATGGACATCACATGATCTCTTCGGCGGGAGTTACCCAGCCATCATTGGGTGGGTTATGTGTCTCCTGGTAATACTTATTTCGCTTCGAATCCGGGGAACGGGGAAGAGTCTGGAGCGTTTTGAGACAGCTTTGCCGCAGGCTACCACCGGAGCGGGTGGGTTGTCCGGGGAAATCGGGCGGAAATGTGGGTGGGGACGGCTTACCGTCGTAACTTGTCGGCGGCTGGTGTGGGGGACGTTAGGATTCGGGATTTTGGGAGACGGGCTTGAGGAGGGGGAAGAGGATGACGTCGCGGATGGATTTTGCGCCGGTGAGGATCATGGTGAGGCGGTCGATGCCGATGCCTTCGCCGGCCGTGGGAGGGAGGCCGTAGGCGAGGGCGCGGACGTAGTCGAGGTCCATCTGGTGGGCTTCTTCGTCGCCGCGGGCGTGCTGGGCTAGTTGTTCCTGGAAACGGCGGAACTGCTCTTCGGGGTCGTTGAGCTCGGAGAAGGCGTTGCCGAGCTCGAATCCTCCGATGTAGAACTCGAAGCGCTCGACCCAGTCGGGCTCGTCGGGTTTTTGCTTGGAGAGGGGGGAGACGGCTAGGGGGAATTCGTAGATTATGGTGGGGTGGTCTAGGTGACGC
>JBAVUB010000735.1:0-12456 GCA_049696575.1 Acidobacteriaceae bacterium
TCTCGTAAATGCCCACGACGTCGTAATCACCAAAGGAGAGATACAACTTTCCGAGCTGGCCGCCGAGTTTCTCCACCACTTTGCGAATCGGCTCCGTGCGGTCCTGCGGCTTCGCAATAAACGCGGCTATCGCCTCGGGAGTGTACGCGACTTGTACAAGGTAACTGGGCATGGGAATGCCCCCCTTTCAATCAGTCTGGATGTTGGTTCTCGAGGGAGGGCCAAGTATACGCCTGGTGCTCTCAGCCGTTCGTTTAGAGTTGCGCAGCGTCCGTCACTTCGTCCGAGATCACCAGGAAGCTCTTCAGGTTGGCCGCGCCGAAAGAGGTGAAAAACGCAACGTCGGCGGCGTCGCGTCCCGTGGCCAGCAGAACCCGCCCGATCCTCGGCACATTGTGGCGAGCGTCGAAGGTCCACCAGCGATTCTCGAGGTACACCTCGAACCAGGCGCTGAAATCCATCGGCGTATCCGATACCGGCACGCCGATGTCGCCCAGATAGCCGGCGGCATAGCGCGCCGGAATGCCCAGAGCACGGCAAAACGTAATCGCCAGATGCTGGAAATCCCGGCACACGCCCTGGCGCTCGGTGAACACGTCGAGGGCGGTCTTGGTGGGGCGAGCGAATTGGTATCCAAAGGCGACTTTGGCGTGGACATAATTGCAAATGGCCTGCACGCGCTCCCATCCCGGCGTCGTGTTGCTGAAGAGATCGAATGCGGCCGGCGCGAGGCTGTCCACTTCGCAATACCGGCTGCTGAGCAGAAACCGAAGCACCTGGTGAGGCAGCTCGGCGACGGGATGCGCCAGGGCGTAAGGGCTTGCGGGATCGGGCAGCCCGGGATCCTCAAAGAAAAAGTCGTTCTTCAGCCGCAGCGTGCCGGTTGGCGCCAGAAAGCGCGTGCAAAGATTGCCGAAGGAGTCGCTATATTGCTCGACAGGAACCTGAGGTTCCACATGGACGAAGTCCGGCTCGCGCAGGATGGCGGCGCGTGACGGGTGAATCCGCAGCTGAGCCACGCAGGCGACCGGTTCGGGGATGTCAAACTGCATGTCATAGCCCAGGCGAAGGAGCATCGTGCCTCCACGGTGCTTCACGGTGTTTTTGGATGTGGTGCGTGTCCCTCGGCGTTGGTCGAATGTCTTTGAATCGTATCCGAAAGCTGTCACAATGTCCTATCGGCACGGGAAAATCTTCGGGGGCTGAACCGCTCAATGACGTATTGTCTGGGCATCATGACACGGGAAGGCCTGGTGATGGCCTCGGACTCGCGCACCAACGCGGGATTCGACGACCTGAACATTGCGCGCAAGATGCACACGTTCTGCCAGCCGGGTGAGCGCGCGTTTGTGGTCCTCAGCAGTGGAAGCCTCTCGCTGAGCCAGTCCGTGATCAGCCTCGCGAAGGCCCGGTTCGGCGCGGCTGAGGGTCTGGCCCGCGCCAACAGTATGTACGAAGCAGCGCGCGAACTGGGCGACTGCGTGCGCCAGGTGGCGGAACTCGATCGCGCCGCGCTCGAGCGCGACAACTACTCCTTCAACGTGCATCTGCTGCTCGGGGGCCAGGTGCGCGGCGAGGAACCTGCCCTCTACATGATTTATCCCCAGGGCAATCCGATCAGCGCGACGGAGGAGTCGCCGTTCCTGCAACTGGGCGAGTACAAATACGGCCGCCCGCTGCTCGATCGCGGCGTCGTTTTCAATTCCACCACCCTGATGGTGGCGGCCAAATATGCGCTGCTCTCTTTTGACGCCACCATGCGCTCGAACGGCGCGATCGGGCCGCCGATCGAGCTGGTGCTGTACCGCCGTGACAGCCTGATCCTCGATTGCTATCGCAAATTCACGCATGGCGACGCGGAGCTGCAGACGATCCATGCACGCTGGGAGCAATCCCTCCGCCGCGCGGTCGAAGACCTGCCCGATTTGCATTTCGCCGATGCGCCCTCAGAAGAAACCGCGCAGACGCTACTGATCTAGGCGATCGGCTTCGGGCTGACAACTCACACGCAATCGTTCTATACACTCCTCTGACCGAATGAACATCCCTGTCCAATCCGAGCCTCAGCGCGGATTCTGGGCCTCCGTGCGCGAGTCGCTGCGCGGCTCACACCAGGATTACACCGCCGGAAGCCTGAACCGGTCCATCTTGTTGCTCGCGATTCCCATGGTTCTGGAGATGGTCCTGGAATCGCTCTTCGCGTTGGTGGACACCTTCTGGGTTGGGCGCCTCGGAGCGAACGCGGTCGCCACGGTCGGGCTGACGGAGTCGATCCTCGCGTTGGTGTTCGCCATTGGCCTGGGTGTTTCCATGTCCACGACGGCGATGGTTGCTCGCCGCATCGGCGAGAAGGATCCGGAAGACGCTGCTATTTCCGCTGTGCAAGCCATCGTGCTGGGTCTTTTCATATCGCTGGCGCTCGGCATTCCCGCCGGGATTGAGGCGCCCCGTCTGCTCCAGCTGATGGGGGCTTCACCGGCCATCGTCGCGGTTGGGTCCGGGTATGCGCGCATCGCGCTCGGCGGCTGCGGCGCGATCATCATGCTGTTTCTCAACAACGCCATTTTTCGCGGAGCAGGCGATGCCGCCATCGCCATGCGCCTGCTGTGGGTCTCGAACATCATCAACTTCATCCTCGATCCGTGCTTCATTTTCGGGCTCGGCCCGTTCCCACACCTGGGCGTCACCGGCGCGGCCCTGGCGACCTTTACGGGTCGCAGCATCGGCGTTCTGATTCAGTTCTACTGGCTGATGCGCGGGACGGAGCGCATCCGCGTGCTGGCGCGCCACATCTATCTCAACGTGCCTGTGCTGTGGCGTCTGCTGCGCGTTTCCTTCACAGGGATTCTGCAGTTCGCGATTGCCAACGCCAGCTGGATCGGTCTGGTGCGCATTGTTTCGTTCTTCGGAGCCACCGCGGTTGCCGGCTACACCGTGGCCATTCGCATTGTGATGTTTTTCATTTTGCCGGCATGGGGTCTCAGCAACGCCGCGGCGACGCTGGTGGGACAGAACCTGGGAGCGCGCCATCCGGAACGCGCCGAGCAGGCAGTGTGGCGCACGGGCGTTTACAACATGCTTTTTCTCGGAGTGCTCGGCGTCATCTTTTTCGTCTATGCCACTCCTGTGGTGGGCCTGTTTGTGGATGACCCCGCGGTCGTCGCCATCGGCGCGCGAGCGCTGCGCACCTTTGCCTGCGGGAACCTCGCATATGCGTGGGTGATGGTCCTGCTGCAGGCCTTCAACGGAGCGGGCGACACGGTGACCCCGACTTTTGTGAACTTCTTCGGCTTCTGGGTCCTCGAAATACCGCTCGCCTGGTGGCTGGCCACGCGCGTCCATCTGCGCGCCGAGGGAGCCTTCCTCTCCGTCGTCATCGCGGAGGGCTCCATCGCCGTGGCCAGCCTGATTCTCTTCAAACAGGGACGCTGGAAGAGGCAGCAGATCTAAGCACGAAGCCTCACTGTGCTCCGAAGGCCTTCTTGATGAAGGCCACAATGCGCTGCCGTCCATCGAAGCCGTGCCATGGCTCGGTGCTCGGCGATCCGAAGATGCCACCGGCCAGCGGGCCGTGATCCTCGCGCGGATACTGCACCATATCCACCTGCACGCCCATTTGTCGCAGTGCACGATACATTTCCTGGCTCTGGCCTAGTGGATCTGTTTTGTCGCTCTCCCCCTGCAGCAACAGAAACGGCGTTTTGGCGTGCGCCGCGTTGGCGAGCGGGCTCTGGCGCCACGCGCTTTCGGCATGCTCCCACGGATAGCCGTTGTAGAACCAGCGGTCGTAATATGAGCCACTCTCGGTGCCGTACTCGCTCTCCTGATCGATGACAGGTGCGCCGCTGATGATCGCCTTGAAGCGATCGGTCTTGCCCTCAACAAACCCGGCCATTTCGCCGCCGTAGCTGTAACCCATCAACGCCAGCTTGTTCGAGTCGATGGGATATGTCGCGAGCACGGTGTCGACTCCGGCCATGATGTCACGGTAATCGCCGCCGCCGAGGTCGTCTTTGTTGGCGGCTGCGAAGGCAGCTCCGTAACCGGTGCTCCCCCGCGGATTGGTGCGCAACACTGCCCAACCCCGGCCGAGGAGAAACGCTATCAGCGCATTCCAGTTGTCCTGGAACGCGCCGGTGGGACCACCGTGCACATCCACAACGAGCGGAACCTTATGCTGCGCGGCTTGCGGAGGCAGATAGAGAAGGCCCTCAATCGTGAACGCATCGCTCTTCCAGGTAATCAACTGCGACGACACCTGCGTCCAGTCAGCCGGCAGCAGCTTGGGAGTGCTCAACGTCCTCGTCGTCCCGCCGAGCTTGTCGGCATAGAAAAGAGCGGGCGGCTGGTTGCTGGAAGATCCCAGCCAAACCCAGGCTGTGCGTTTCGCGTTCGTATTGAACTGCGAGACCGTCGCCGTATCGAAGTGCAGCGCCACGTGCCGGTCGCCGTCGAAGCGCATCAGTGTGGTTTTGGCGCCGAGCTCGGCCGATTCCAGCACGGTGCCTTCATCAGCAAGCGGTTCATCGTGCCCCATGCTGCCGTCAATGCCAGCGCTCAAGTCGTGAATAGAACCGTCGGCCACCGTCAGATCGTACAGGTCCGCGTAACCGGGAGGTGCATCGGCCGGGGTTTGCGCGAGGAAGAAAACGCGGCTCCCGTCCGTCGACCAAGCGACGGATCCAATGGTTGCCGGAGCGGATTTGATCTGCGATGGATGAGCGGGATCGGCAACCGCGAGCACCCAGGCAGTGGCGGCGGGAGCAAGATCGCCCACGTCGTTCATGCCGCCCGAAATGGCCAGCAGCCGATCACTCTGCTGCGCCCACGAAACTCCGCGGACATCGGGCGGGATCGAGGTCGGAGTAATCTTGCTGTCTGCCGGATCGAGCAGATAGAGTCGCGAGCCGTGCGGGTCGTGGTTCACCCAAACGGCGTCGGCCTTATCGTCGTGCTCCTTCTTTTCCCCGGGCGTCTCCGGGTCGCGGACGAGAATTGCGATGTGCTTCCCGTCCGGCGCGATGAAGTAGCGCTGGACGTCGCACTCCATTGGTTCAGGCTTGGCCGCGTCGGATCCGGCCGCTGGCTTTTTCGCCGGAGGAATCGCGTCGGGCGCCGTGGATTCGTCCACCGGGGGAACGATCTTCACCTCGAAGGGATGCGCCTCGCCGCCCTTCATCGGCAGTTGGAACAACTGCGTGTGTTCGCCGCGATGCGCGAGGAAGAGAATACTCCCGTCAGGCATCCACTGGCCGCCGGATTCGCCGCGCTTGTCCGAGTTCGGCGAGAACGTCAGCTGGCGAAATGTATCCGCCTTTACGTCGACGAGCCACAGATGGCTTTTGCCGCCGTCGGCGGTCGCGTCGGAGATCTGAATCAGCACCTGCTGCCCATCCGGCGAAACCCTCGGCTGCGCCATCGAGCGCACGTGGCGCAGGTCCTCATTGGAAGGGAAGTGGTCTTCGCCGATCACAGGAGCCAGGGAAAACGAACAGAGGCAGACTGCAGCCAGGAGCTTGCACCCTGAGGATTTCAGCATTCTGAGAGCATAACGCAGCAATCGGAGCCTGGGGCAGCGGAGTGGCCCATTAAACTGGAAGCATGCTGCACATCCTCAATCCGATACCGGCGGAGAAGATCCGGCTGATCGTCTTCGATCTGGACGGGACGCTGATCGATTCGCGCAAAGATCTGACCAATTCCATCAACGCCATGCTGACGGAGTTCGGCCGCCAGCCGCTGCCCGAAGAGATCATTGCGACCTACATTGGCGATGGCGCGGGCATGCTGGTGCGGCGGGCGCTCGGCGATCCCGAGGATGAGCCGCTGGTAGAGAACGCGCTGCAGCATTTTCTGGCGCACTATCGCGAGCACAAGCTGGATTACACCTATGTTTATCCGGGCGTTATCGAGTCCCTCGAAACGATGCGAACAACCGCAGATGGCTCGCCTCGGAAAATGGCGGTCCTCACCAACAAACCCGTCGGACCGTCGGTTGCGATCTGCGACGGCCTGGGTCTTAGCTCGTACATGTTTCGCATCTATGGCGGCAACAGCTTCGCCAGCAAGAAGCCCGACCCTGAAGGATTGAACGCGGTAATTCGTGAGGCAGGCGTTCTGCCTGGCGAGACGCTGATGATTGGCGACTCCAGTGTGGATATCCTGACGGCGCGCCGTGCGGGGGCCTGGGTGTTGGGCTGCCGTTTTGGGTTGTCTTCGCATACCGTGGAATCGATTCCCTCCGATTGCCTCGTCGACGCGGCCTCCGAATGGGCGGATGCTTTTGCGCACGAGCCCAGGACTGATGCTATGCACTGGACCTCATCGGCTCTTTCGTGACCGAGCCTGGATGGAAGCGGCCGGGAAGTCCACAAAGCCGTGCTGAACCCGACTGAACGAGCGGCCTTTGAGCCGCGCGGCCGCGATAGTGCGCACCGCTTTCGCATCGGAGATACGTACATAGCGGCAGTTGGCGCGCCGGTCGATGGCCATTTCCGGCACAAGCGACACGCCGACGCCCGCCGCGACCATTCCCAGCAAACTGCTGAACTGGCCACTTTCGAAGGCGATGCGCGGGTCGAGACGCGCACGATGGCAGGCGGCCAGAGCAATCTCGCGAAAACAATGGCTGTCGCGCAGGAGCACGAACCGCTCCTCGCGAAGCTCGCGCAAAGAGATGCTTGCAGCGTCGGCGCGCGGGTGCTCGGGCGGCAGCGCCACATAAAGGCGCTCGGTGAGCAGCGGCGCAATCTCGAATTCGCGATGCCGCAGCGGCAGTGACAGAATGGCAATGTCGATGGAGAGATTGCGCAGGCTCTCTACCAGCACAGGGGTGGTTTCTTCGATGATGCGCAGCGTGGATTCGGGGAACCGCCTCCTGAACGCCGCGATGCGCTCCGGCATGTAGTAGGGGGCGATGGTTGGAATGACGCCGACGATGACGGTGCCACGGGCATCGCGCCGCCGCCCATCGATTTCGCTGCGCGCCAGTTCCGTCTGGTGCAGCACGTTGCGCGCATGGGGCAGGAAAGTTCGCCCCGCGTCGGTGAGCCGCACGCTGCGCCCGAGCCGGTCGAAGAGCCTCGTTCCCAGTTCGTCCTCCAGCTTTGAGATTTGCTGCGACAGCGACGGCTGGGCCACATGGCAATGCTCGGCGGCGCGGCTGAAGCTGCCGGTGTCGGCAATCGCGCACAGATAACGCAACTGCTGCAGTTCCATAGGTCCATCCTATTCCATCTATCGGATTCATCTATTGGAACTATGGCTCGCAGGGGTGCTACCTTGCCTAAGTCGGTACAAGCACGGATAGCCGCGGTTTTATTTTTCTGATAACCGGTGACGGGAGCAACGCGCGTCACAGAAATTGAAGGATAGAAATGGCAGAGGAGAAAGCAACGTCGAACGGATCGAAATGCCCGTTCCACCAAACCGGAGGCGGAGGCACCTCGAACCGCGAATGGTGGCCGAACCAGCTGAACTTGAGGATCCTGCGTCAGCACTCGGCCCTGTCCGATCCCATGGACAAGAACTTCAAGTATGCCGAAGCGTTCAACCGGCTGGATCTGGCCGCTGTAAAGAAGGACCTGCTAGCGCTGATGACCACTTCGCAGGACTGGTGGCCGGCAGACTTCGGCCACTACGGGCCCTTGTTCATTCGCATGGCGTGGCACAGCGCGGGCACGTATCGCACTGGCGACGGTCGAGGCGGCGCGGGAAGCGGCCAGCAGCGTTTTGCTCCTCTCAACAGCTGGCCCGACAACGTGAGCCTCGACAAAGCGCGCCGGCTGATCTGGCCGATCAAGCAGAAGTATGGCAATAAAATCTCATGGGCCGATCTCATCATTCTCACGGGCAACGTCGCGCTGGAGTCGATGGGATTTAAGACTTTCGGTTTCGGCGGTGGCCGCAAGGATGTTTGGGAGCCGGATCAGGATGTCTACTGGGGTTCTGAGACCATCTGGCTGGGCGGCGACGTCCGCTACGGCAAAGGAAAGCCCGGTGACGGCACCGGCGTGATCGTGGCCGACGAAGAGCTGCATGGCAGCGAGAAGGATCGCACCGAGAACCCTGGGCGCAATCTGGAGAATCCGCTTGCCGCCGTGCAGATGGGCCTGATCTACGTGAATCCGGAAGGTCCGGAAGGCTACCCCGACCCGGTCGCTGCGGCTCAAGACATTCGCGAGACTTTCGCGCGCATGGCGATGAATGACGAGGAAACCGTTGCCCTGATCGCGGGCGGCCACACCTTCGGCAAGACTCACGGCGCCGCTCCTGCGTCCCATGTGGGCCCCGAGCCCGAAGCGGCCGGCATCGAAGAGCAAGGCCTCGGCTGGAAGAGCAGCTTTGGCACCGGCAAAGGCGGCGACGCAATCACCAGCGGCCTCGAAGTCATCTGGACCACCACACCGACAAAATGGAGCAATAACTTCTTCATCAACCTCTTCGGATATGAATGGGAACTGACGAAGAGCCCAGCCGGCGCGAACCAGTGGAAGCCGAAGGGTGACGCAGGCGCCGGTACGGTCCCCGATCCACACGATTCGTCCAAACGGCGCGCGCCGTCTATGCTGACCACGGATATTGCCCTGCGCGTCGATCCTGCGTACGAGAAGATTGCGCGGCGCTTCCTGGAGCATCCTGACCAGTTCGCCGATGCCTTCGCCCGTGCGTGGTTCAAGCTCACGCACCGTGATATGGGCCCGCGCGCGCGCTATCTCGGTCCGGAAGTCCCTGCTGAGGATCTCATCTGGCAGGATCCTATCCCCACCGTTAATCACAAGCTGATTGATGAGCAGGACATCGCAGCGCTCAAGCGGAAGCTCCTGGCTTCGGGTCTGACGGTCTCTCAACTGGTTTCGACCGCCTGGGCTTCGGCGTCCACCTTCCGTGGCTCCGACAAGCGAGGCGGCGCGAATGGCGCCCGGATCCGCCTGACGCCGCAGAAGAACTGGGAAGCGAATCAGCCGGAGCAACTCGCGAAAGTGCTGGGCGCGCTCGAGAGCATCCAACGCGACTTCAACAAAGAGCAAGCTGGCGGAAAGAAGGTTTCGCTCGCCGACTTGATCGTCCTGGCCGGTTGCGCGGGTGTCGAACAGGCAGCGAAGAATGGCGGTTACAACGTGACCGTTCCCTTCACACCGGGACGGACCGATGCCTCGCTGGACCAGACCGATGTGGACTCCTTCGCCGTGCTCGAGCCGGTGGCGGACGGCTTCCGCAACTATCTCAAACGCAAATTCAGCGTACCCTCTGAGACATTGCTCATCGACAAGGCTCAATTGCTGACGCTGACCACGCCGGAGATGACGGTGCTCATTGGCGGCCTGCGTGTCCTGAATACGAACGTGGGATACGCAAAGCATGGCGTCTTCACGAAGCGGCCGGAGGCGCTGACCAACGACTTTTTCGTAAACCTGCTGGATATGAGTACGGAGTGGAAGCCAGTCTCAGGCGCGCAGGAGGTTTTTGAAGGGCGCGATCGCAAAACCGGTGAACTGAAGTGGACGGGCACGCGCGTCGATCTCATTTTCGGGTCGAATTCCGAGCTCCGGGCAATCGCTGAAGTCTACGGAAGTTCGGACTCGCAGAGAAAGTTTGTCCATGACTTTGTAGCGGTCTGGGATAAAGTGATGAACCTCGATCGTTTCGACCTTGTGTTGCCGAAACCACGCGGCGTCGACATTGAAGAGCCCGTGGGCGCAAAGTAAACTCACAACAACGGCGCCCGCGGCCACTCGGCGCTGCGGGCGCTTTTTCCTTCCACAGCAACCGTCGGCGCGTTATTCTGCTTGTTCCCCACAGATTTAGGTGTTGCATACGCGGAGGCGCTCCATGAAGCTGCTTCGATCGATTGCGTCGGTTGTGCTCAGTTACATCGTGGTGTACGGCATCGTGTTTGCCAGCGATCCTGTGCTGACCCATTTCTTTCCCACCCAGTACGTTGCGGGGAAAGTTCCGGCGACGTTTCTCATCTGGATCAGCACCGCCATTTTTGCCGTGGCGACGCTGTTCGGCGGCTGGTTGTGCGTGATAATCGCGCCGTCGAAGCCGGGAGCTCATTTGCTGGCCCTCTTCGTGGTCGGTGAGGTGATCGGTCTCTACTTTTCCATTCACAACTGGGGCTTATGGCCGCACTGGATGTCCATTGTGTGGCTGGTCGTCTACCCCATCTTTCTCTGGATCGGCGGCAAAATCCGACGGTAAAATCCAGCGCCGCTGCCGCGCTTCCACAGGTCATCTCCTAAAATCAAGCTGTGGACTTCCAGCTAGTCAGCGACTACAAGCCGCGGGGCGATCAGGGCCGCGCCATCGAAGAACTCATGACCGGCATTGAGGCCGGCGAGAAGCACCAGGTCCTGCTCGGCGTCACGGGTTCCGGCAAGACCTTCACGATGGCGAAGATGATCGAGGCGCTGAATCGCCCGGCGCTGGTTCTGGCGCACAATAAAACCCTTGCCGCGCAGCTTTTTCACGAGTTCAAGATGTTCTTCCCGCACAATGCGGTTGAATATTTCGTGTCGTACTACGACTATTACCAGCCGGAAGCGTACATTCCCGCGGGCGACCTTTACATCGAGAAGGAAGCCACGATCAACGAGGAGCTGGACAAGCTCCGCCTTTCGGCAACGCGCTCTCTCTTCGAACGCCGGGACGCCATCATCGTCGCGTCCGTGTCCTGCATCTACGGCCTGGGATCGCCGGAAGCGTATTACGGGATGCTGCTGCTGCTCGAGAAGGGGCAGAAGGTGCGCCGCGATGACATTACTCGCCGGCTGGTGGAGATCCTCTACGAACGCAACGATGCGGACTTTCGCCGTGGAACGTTTCGGGTGCGCGGTGACGTCATTGAGGTCTTTCCGACGTACGACGAGAACGCTTACCGCATCGAGCTGTTCGGCGACGAGATCGACTCTCTTTCACAAATAGACCCGCTGTTCGGCACAGTCCGCCAGAAGTACGCGCGGCTTCCCATCTATCCGAAGAGCCACTACGTGGTGCAGCCGGAGCGGCGGAAGACCGCGATCGAGACCATTCTCGAAGAGCTGGGCTGGTGGGAGAAGGAGCTGGAGACGCAGGGGCGGATGGTTGAATCACAGCGGGTGCACCAGCGGACGCGATTCGACCTGGAGATGATCAAGTCCGTCGGCTACTGCCATGGCATCGAGAACTACTCGCGCCATTTTTCCGGACGCCTTCCCGGCGAGCCGCCGCCGACGCTGCTCGATTATTTTCCACGCGACTATCTCCTCTTCATTGACGAATCGCACGTCACGGTCCCGCAGCTGCATGGGATGTGGCACGGCGACCGCTCGCGCAAGCAGAATCTGGTCGACTACGGGTTCCGGCTGCCCTCGGCGATGGATAATCGCCCCCTCAAATTCGAGGAGTTTGAGTCGCGCACCAACCAGATTGTTTATGTCTCCGCGACGCCAGGACCGTATGAGTTGACTAAGGCGGCCGGGGTCGTGGTGGAGCAGATCATTCGGCCGACTGGGCTGGTCGATCCGGAGGTCGAGATACGGCCGGTGCGGGGCCAGATCGACGATCTGCTGCACGAGATTCGCGACCGCGCGCAAAAAAACGAGCGCGTGCTGGTAACCACGCTGACCAAGCGCATGGCCGAGGATCTCGCTGGCTATTACGCCGAAGTCGGCGTGCGCTGCCGCTATATGCACTCGGAGATTGAAACGCTGGAGCGGGTGAAGCTGCTGCGCGACCTGCGCAAGGGCGAGTACGACGTGCTGATCGGCATCAACCTGCTGCGCGAGGGCCTCGACTTGCCCGAAGTTTCGCTGGTCGCGATCCTCGACGCCGACAAGGAAGGCTTCCTGCGCTCGTCCGGATCGCTCATCCAGACCATGGGGCGCGCGGCTCGCCACATCAGCGGCCGCGCTATTCTCTACGCCGACAAGCTCACGGACTCCATGCGTCAGGCCATGGACGAAACACAGCGCCGGCGCGATGTTCAGCGAGCGTACAACGAGGAGCACGGCATCACGCCGCAATCCATCATCCGTTCCGTCGACATGTCGCTCGCGAAAATCCTGCAGGCGGAATACGCCGATCTGGCCGAAGAAGTGGAGTCGATGCCGGAGTTCGAGAACCAGCGGCAGCTCGATGAATACATTACGAAGCTCGAGTCGGATATGCGGGAGGCGGCGAAGAAGTTCGAATTCGAGAAGGCGGCGAAGCTGCGGGACACGATCCGGGATCTGCGGACGAAAGAGTTCCTGTTTAGCTAGCCGGCAGCCAGCAGCCAGCGGCCAGCAGCCAGCAGCCAGCAGCCAGCAGCCAGCAGCCGGGAGCCGGGAGCCGGGATCTGGGAGCCGAGCGGACCGGTCGGTTCTCCTTTCGCCCCAGGTGCAGCGTAAGGGGGTACCCCCCTCCCCCCGGGGGGTGTGGCAAGTTGCTCATTTCGCAGGGGTGTTTTAGTACCGTGGATCGGGTATTACCCTC
>JBAVUB010000736.1:0-2038 GCA_049696575.1 Acidobacteriaceae bacterium
CCCGGGCTCTCCCTCAATACTTCCACCGGCGCCATCACCGGCACCCCCACCACCGGAGGCACTTACAACTACACCGGCAAGGTCGTCGATTCTACCGGCGCAAACGCAACCGCTGCCTGCAGCATCAGCCCCATCACCGTGGGGTCGTGCCTGCCCAGCAGCTCCCTGGCCCTGCTTGCCCAGGGATCGAAAGTGACTTCCTACGTGCCCAACGGCGCGTGGGCCATTTCCAACACAGGTATCCAGGTCGTGCCCATCGAACCGGTCGGCACACCCGCATCCATCACCACGCCGGGCACCGTGAATTCCTGCTCTTCCAACTCCGCCACCGGACAAACCGTCTGCACCGCCAATAACACCGACGTCTACCTGATTACCGGCTCAACGCTGAATACGACGCTCACCAGCAGCGCGGATACTCAAGCCGGTTTCTCGGGAGGCTACTGCGAAAACTGCGGTGTCGCGATCAATTCAACCACCAATACCGCTGTGATCACCATTGGGTTGAGCACCGCATCCTCGGGAAGCGGCCTGCAGTTCCTCGATCTGGCCAGCAACACCTTTGCAACCCCGGTTCCGGCCCTCCACGAAGTCTCGGAGGACGTCTTGTGGGATCAGAGCCGCAACCTTATCCTGTCCCCCAACGAGGACAGCAATTATGACCTGTTCCAGGTCGGTACTTCCAGCACCACTGAGTTCGCCAACGCAACCGCGTACACCGGCGAGGGCGACTCGGCGGCCGAGGATTGCTCGACCGGAATCGCTCTCTCCACCATTGAATTCACCGATACGCTGTATATCGCGGATCTAACCCAGGCGACGTTTACCGCAGGGCCTCCGGGCACATGGACGGCGCCTGGCCAGGTCGTCACCTTCCCCGAGTTCTCGGGCTTCTCGGCGGGAACCGATGGCATCTCCGTGGCCGGTAACTCCCACCTCGGCATTGTCGCCGGTGAGTTCGGCGGCAACGAATTTGGCGCGTTCCAGCTTCCCGCAACCTCGGGAACCGGCACGCCCAGCTTCGTGGACTACGCGGAAGCCGCGTTGCCCAATACCCCCGATGGAAATGCGTGGGCACAGGGTCTGGATCCTCACACCATCACCGCTTATGTCAGCCCCAACAACGGCAAGGCGTATGGAGTCATGGCCAACGGCTACGATGTTCCGCCCACCTACCTGGCGATCATCGATCTGCAGGCTCTGCTCAATGCGCCTCGTACCACGGGCACGCATACGGTGGATCCGACCTATGACCTGATTGCCAATGGAGTGGTGACCTACATCGCCACTCATTAACAGGAACGGTCAGCCAGTCCGCCAATCCCGGGCGGCTGACCGATAACCGATGGAAACACCGCGCCCACCCTCTCGAACCGAAGGGGTGGGCGCGGGTGCGTGTGGAAGGTTGCTGCGGAGAAGGCTTCAGGCTACAGGCTACCGGGCTTTTCCCCCAATGTGGAAAAATTGTCAAGGTTTCCGCGTACGGTACGAAAGTGTTGTCTAACATTCCGCATAACTTCCACCACAATACCCTCAAAGAATTTTGGCGAGTTTATTCTCCGGATATGATATTCTGAACTTATAGAGTAAAAAAAGAAAAAGCCTCGCCACCACGGCGGGGCTTTTGTGTTTTCTGCGTTCTGTGCTCGGTTTTTTAAACGCTATCTGTGCTCGGAGCGCGATGCCCGGTGCCCTGTGCCCAGTGCCCGGTGCCCTGTTTCAACAAAGGAGACCCAATGAGCTCGTACCCCTTCGGCCGTTGCCGCCGCGTCACCCTCAACGGAGCCCGCTGCACCATGCCCGCCCACCACACCGGCGACCTCTGCTTCGAACACGAGCATCGCGCCCGCCTCGCCCGCACCCGCCGCCCCTTCCTGCCCGAGACCGACATCCGGGAACCCCTCGTCCGTTTCGCCTACATGGAAGACCACGCCTCCATCCTCCACAACCTCAACGCCATCGCCCTGTCCTTCGCCAACCATCAAATCGACCACCGCCAGGTCGGCGTCATGACCTACCTCATGCAGACCTGCCTCAA
>JBAVUB010000737.1:0-3529 GCA_049696575.1 Acidobacteriaceae bacterium
GCGCAGCGCGTCGAGCGTGCGTTCGACCGCTTCTCCCGATCGGCGCGCGCGCAGCTTTTTCAGCTTCGCTGCCTGCGCGTCACGCACGCTTTCATCGATGTACAGGATGCGGGGCGGCGGTTCGTCCATCGCATATTGATTCACGCCGACGATGATCTTTTCCCCTGCTTCCACGGCGTGTTGAAATGCGTAACTGGCTTCCGCAATCTCCTTCTGCGGGTATCCGGCTTCGATGGCCCGAACCATCCCGCCCATAGCATCGAGCTTCGCGAAGGTGCGGAACGCGCCTTCCTCCATGTCCAACGTGAGTTTTTCAACGAAGTACGATCCGCCCAGTGGGTCGATCACCTCCGCGACGCCTGATTCATGAGCGAGAATCTGCTGCGTGCGGAGCGCGATCCGCGCCGCGTCTTCGGTGGGCAAGGCCAGGGCCTCGTCGAAACCATCGGTGTGCAGCGACTGCGTGCCCCCCAGAACCGCAGCCAGCGCCTGCAATGCGACGCGCGCGATGTTGTTCTTCGGTTGCTGCGCTGTGAGCGAGACGCCCGCCGTCTGCGTGTGGAAGCGCATCCACGTCGAGCGGGGATTCTCCACGCCAAAGCGCTCCGTCATCACCCGATACCAAATTTTGCGCGCAGCACGATACTTCGCGATCTCCTCGAAGAAATCGTTATGCGCATTGAAGAAAAAGCTGAGACGCGGAGCAAAATCGTCGACGGCCAGCCCGCGCCGCAGCGCCCACTCCACATACTCGATGCCGTCATAGAGGGTGAAGGCCAGCTCCTGCAGCGCGGTCGATCCTGCTTCGCGAATGTGGTAGCCGGAAATCGAAATGGGGTTGAAGCGTGGCGTGTGGCGCGCGCCGAATTCCAGGGTGTCGATGACCAAACGCATGGAAGGAGCCGGCGGATAGAGATACTCCTTTTGCGCGATGTATTCCTTGAGGATGTCGTTTTGCAGGGTGCCGGAAAGCAGCTTCCAGTCGGCGCCCTGGCGCTCGGCGACGACCAGGTACATCGCCCATAACACGCTGGCCGGCGAGTTGATGGTCATCGAAACAGTGGTGCTGTCCAGCGGAATGCCGGCAAACAGCGTCTCCATGTCCTCGATCGAGTCGATGGCCACGCCGCACTTACCCACTTCGCCTTCGCTCTTTGCGTCGTCGGAGTCGCAGCCCATCAAAGTGGGCAGATCGAACGCGACGGAAAGTCCATTCGCTCCGCCGGCGAGCAGGTATTTGTAGCGGAGATTGGTTTCTTCAGGCGAAGCGAAGCCGGAAAACTGGCGCATCGTCCAGAGCCGCCCGCGATAGCCGGTGGGATGAATGCCGCGCGTGTAAGGCGGCTGCCCCGGCAGACCCAGGTATTCGCCCTGGTTCTGGCTCCAGTCCTCGGGCAGATCCGCTTCGGTGTAGAGACGCCGAATGGGGACACCGGAAATCGTGGTGAACTGCGCGTTGCCCGCTTCGTCGCGATTCACTCCGGTCGCCGCGCCGATAGCCTGCTCCGGCGACTTCGCCAGCGCCGGCGCCAGTGTCTGTTGCGCGCAGCGCGTTTCCTCCGCCGAAGGATGCCGGTCCGTTGTCAGATCTGCAAGCAACGAATCGCGCGTGTGGATAGCTTTATCCGGCATGACGGGGCCGTTCGTGGAACGCTCCAGCATAGGAGAGTCGGTGCACCGGTAGCAAGCGGTCGTGGGTTCTAAGGTTCACTTTTTGCACCGCGCCGTTCCTCCCACGCCTTCGCGTATTTCCAGCTCACATATCCCGAGTGATAGAGGTGCAGCAGCAGTCCCTCGCGGCCATCGAGGAACCCGAGACGGAAAACGTAGTTCCATGCAAAAGTCGCCGCTGGGTTAAGGACGACATTCCAGAGAAACGCGAAGATCGAACGGCTCGGCTTCCGGGGAGCGGCCAGCTTTCCCATTTCGCTGCTGTAGCGGTTCATGTGTTCGATGTAGGGGGCGAGCGCGGGATAGGCATAATGCAGCATGTCGCCGCGCAGAACGCCCGGCTTCCCGTCAAACTGCGGCGTGCTGTGCGGGCCAACGCCCTCGCTGAGCCGCGCCGACCCTCGGCGAAACAGCCGCAGCTTGCGGTCGGGGTAGAAGCCGCCATGGCGCATCCAGCGGCCGAGAAAGAGATTCAGCCGCGGGATCCAGTACGCGTCGTGCGCGGCCGGCCCAGCCAGCACTTTGCGAATCTCCTCGGCCAGTTCGGGCGAAATGACCTCGTCGGCGTCGAGCAGGAGAACCCAATCCCTGGTGCAGTGGTCGAGAGCGACGTTTTTCTGCTCGCCGTGCCCAACGATTGGCTGGTTGACGAAAAACTTTGCGCCGAAAGACTCGGCAATGGAAGCGGTGCAATCCGTGGATCCACTATCGACGATCACAATCTCATCGGCCCATCGCACGCTCGCGAGAGTGCGCGGCAGATTCGCCTCTTCGTTCTTCGTGATCATCGCGACCGAGAGGGTTTGCTCCATGAATGCGGGCGGCCGGGCGGCGAAGCATCAGCCCGAGCCATGGCCGAAGTGTAACAAGTGAGATTCCCCTTTCCGCCTGTCATCGAATCTTCAGCCACGATTGACGCGCATCGCGCAACACCTCCCGCATCCTGACCCCGGACGCGAAACCCAGAACCCCGGAGGGCCCATGCTTCACTCCAAATACTTCGCTGCCCTTGTGCTGATCGCCGCGCCTGTTTGCGCGCAACAGCCGCCTGATCTCGGCGCTCTTCACAAGGGCAAGCCGGAAACCGCCGCCGATCTGGTGCGCGAAGTGATTTACAACGAACTCCACGACCGGGAGCGCGACAGCCACTGGCAATATCGCAGCGAATGCCTCTCCTCCGCGGAAAATCTGGTCCGCGAACAGGTGGAAACCGACAACGGGCCCATCTTCCGCCTGATTGCACAGAACGGAAATCCGCTCGACGCCAGCCAGCGCGAGCGCGAAGACAAGAGGCTTGACGAATACCTTCACAGTCCGGGACAAATCGCCCGCGTCGAACGCGCACACCAGGAAGATGAAGCCAGACTGGCCGCGGTCATGGAACTGCTGCCGCAGGCGTTCCTCTTCGACTACGAAGGCGCCGCCGCAGACAACCTGGTGCGCATCTCGTTTCGACCGGACCCCGCATTCACCGCGTCCGGATACGAAGCCCGCATCATCCACGCGCTGGCCGGCACGCTCACCGTCGACGCCCGGCTGAAGCGGATGATCGATATGCGTGGAGTCCTGGCGGAGCGCGTCGACTTCGGCTACGGCCTGCTCGGCCACGTGGAAAAGGGTGGCTCGTTTGAGATTCACCGCCGCCGCGTGGGTCCCACCCACTGGAAGACCGACCTGGTCGAAGTTCACATCCAGGGGAAAATTCTGATGCTCAAAACGGTCAGCAAAGACCAGCGCGAGGCGCGCTTCGATTTCCGCCCGGTTCCGAGCGGAACCACGCTCTCCGAAGCAAGAGAGATGCTTTCTCAAGCAGCCGATCAGAGCGACGAAGCGCACCTCATCCCGGCTGCTGCGCGGA
>JBAVUB010000738.1:0-5230 GCA_049696575.1 Acidobacteriaceae bacterium
GCGCCGGCGAGCGCCAGCAGGAGCAGGAGAAAAAGGATCAGGAGCACGCGCAGCACCGGATGCCGCCGCCGCTCCACCTCCGGATCCGCAGTGCGTCCGAGACTCATCCCGGATCATTCTCTCAGACTATTCCGCGCATGTATCTTCTCGCCCTCGACGGCTGGTGGTACGCTGCCAGCCTATGGATGAGCTTTGGCGTAAGCGCGTTCGCTGGATCGGCTATCTTGCCATCCCCGCTGCCGGGGGCGTAACGCTGTTTGTTGTCGGGCTCATCGGAGGGATGTTCACAACTGGCAACACATCGTCGGCAGCGACGTGGCTGTTTGTCGTCGGAATCCTGTTAATGGTCCCGGAAATGATCTGGCTCAACCTTGTGCCCTTCATGCACTGGGCGAAGAAGTATCGCGGTCGCCACAGCACCCTCTGGCTATGCCTGCTCGTCTTTGAAACGACAGGGTGGTTTAAGCTGATCTACCTATTCCGGCACATTCTTCCGGATTGGCGAGGCGCCGGCAGATACAAGTCGGCCCCAACCTATCCGCCTGCTCCGGCAGAACAAATTGGGGCCTGAATGCTGTTGAGTTTGTTACTCTTCTACATCGATCCCGCGTTCGGCCGGCTGGCGGGCGGGATGATGCCATTCATGCGCAGATACTCCACCATCTGCCCATAGTGATCCATGGAGTGGGCGATGCAGAAGGCGGCGATGGATGCTCTGGTGATCTTGAACTGCGGAGGCAGAAAGCTCGGCGCGGCATCCCAGGAATTCTCCGGGGTAATAGTGCTGATGGCGGCGTGGGCGTAGACGTAGGAATCCTTGAGCGCCTTCACGATGTCGTCCTTGGTGGTGAGGGCTTCGATGGTTTTGGGATCGACAGCCGTGGCGCCGGGAACAGTCCAGCCGTGAAAGAACTGATAGTTGGCTTCGGCGAGGTGCTTCACCTGCTGGCCAAAGGTGCGGACGCCTTTGAAGTCACCCATCGTTGCGGGAGGGGCAAAGTCGTATTTGTCGGCGGGCATGGCTTCGGCGGCGCCTGTGACTTCGTAGCCGAGCGCGTTCATGAGCCCATTGAGCGAGTCGGCGGGGGCGATGGGACCACTGGGCGCAGGGGCGGGCTGCGCGGCGGGCGCCTGCGCGAAGAGCACGGCTGGGCCTGAAAGCGCCATACATACGACTGCACACGTCATCCGGCGAAGATACATAGTTATTCTCCTCTTGAGCGGACCGCAGTGATGGAAGCCGGGCCGCGCAGCAAGGCTACCAGATTGGCTGCCGGGTTGGTGTCACGCAGTGACGAATTGCCGCTTAAACTGGGGGCATGGATCGAGGGGGCTGGATCCTCATCGGGATGGGGCTGTTGCTGGTCGCCTGTGGCGCGGTGGTCGTGGTGCTGGGCAAAGCCGGGGTGCCGCTGGGCCGTCTGCCCGGTGACTTCACGTGGCGCGGCAAACACGGGACGGTTTACGTCCCGCTGGGGACTTCGATCCTGCTCAGCGTGGTGCTCTCGATGATCTTCTGGCTGCTGTCGCGGTGGGGGAAGTAGCGGTTAAGATCGCGGTTGCCTCTTGATGATTGATGCGTGATGATTGATGCATGAGGACAACGTTAGCCATTGACGATGATGTTCTGGCAGCGGCGAAGGGGCTGGCCGCAAGTGAGGGGAAGAGCATCGGAGAGGTAATCTCCTCGCTTGCCAGAAAAGGCCTCGCTCCGCGTAACCGGCACCAGAAGACCCGCAACGGAGTTCCTCTGCTGCCTCGACGCCCTGACGGGCGGCCGGTAACGATGGAACTGGTGAATCGGCTTCGCGACGAACTGCCATGACGTTCCTGCTCGACGCGAACGTACTGATTGCCCTGATCGATGGGCTGCACGTTCACCATGATCCGGCACATCGCTGGTTTCACACGATGGGCCGGAAACAATGGGCAACCTGTCCGTTCACCGAAAACGCCGTGCTGCGCATCGTTGGCAGTCCGGCCTACTTCAATTCACCCGGAACCCCCGCTGTTGTATCCGAGATCCTGGCAGCCCTTTGCGCCCTTCCCGGACATGTCTTCTGGCACGACGATCTGAGCCTGATGGATTGTCCCGTCGTGGACCCTTCCCGCTTTCTCCATTCTGCTCAGATAAGCGACACCTATCTTCTGGCGCTTGCGGTAACGCACGGAGGACAACTGGCGACATTCGATCGCCGGCTGGTTGTGAATGCGGTGAGGGATGGCGCAAACGCGCTTCACGTGATCAGGTGATCGCTGCAAATACCAAAAAAAGGGCCCCTCGGGGTGAGGGGCCAATCTGCCTTGGTTCTCTCGTTGTGTGAGAGCTTGTTGGACCTTGCCTATCGCTGAGGCTGAGCCGTTGGTTGCGACGCAGCACCCTGAGGGGAGGGCTGCGCGGAATTCTGCTGCGTCGCACCAATCGGTGAACCGCCATTGGAGGGCTGGTTCAAGGCCGCTAAACTGTTTTCCATCAGGCTGACGGTCACCACGCTGCCCGGCTTCGCTTCGGAATTGTCACCCGAGCTAACCGGCGTGTTGCCCATCGCCACTTCGTGAATCCGCCATACCGGAATCTGTTTTTCGGCCAGATACCGCACGACCGCTTCGGCCATGTGCTGCGAATTCTCCATGCCCACCGTACCGCGTGAGCGGGAATACCCCGCTACTTCGACGACATAACCCTTCTGGCCCTGCAGTTGGCTGACGACCTGATCGAGCGCGTCCTTCGCCTTGTCGTTCAGCATGGTCTGACCGGGACGGAAGTGAATTTCGGTGTTGTTGACGGGGCGATACTGATCGAGGTTCGAAACTGTCTCGCCCAGCTGAGCCGTCTTGTCGTTGGCCTGCTGCGCGGTCTGCTGCGCCTGCATGGCTGTCTGATTGGCGGTGGTGGCCACCTGGTTCGCCTGGTCGGCGGTGGACTGCGCGGCGTGAATACCGTTCTGCGCGCGCTGGTCGACGTCTCTGATGTCAGCCGCGTTCTTGGCCTGGAGCTGATCCAGTTCGTTCAGCCGATCTTTCACGGGATCGAGCTGCCGGTCGACCCACTTTTTGCGGGCGAAGGGGTTCACTTTCCCCCAGAAGCCTTCATTGGACTTTTCGGCGAGAGGGGCTTTGCCGGTACCGGTCTGCGGGTTGGCTGTCTGAGCCTGGGCCTGTGCGTTGGTGGAGGCGCCCGTTTGGACCTGGGGCTGTTGATCCGAAGTGGACTGCGCGACCGCTGGCAAACCCAGACTTACCGCAACCAGCAGCACTGTAAGGGAGCCGGGATTCAAGCATTTTTTCATAGTTTTTTCTCTATAGCTGAAGCTTCGGTGGGCTGCGCAGCACCCCGTATTGCACGGAGATAAAGAGCACTCGCCATGCCAAACCCCAAACCCCTCCGCTTGCTGACTATAAGTCGATTGAAATCAGTGATTAAACCGAAGAGGGCCGTCGGCTGGTTACTCCCGGATCACTGTAAAAAACGCACGTTCGACCGGGATCGGGAAGAAATTACGCGCATCCGGCGGTTGGGTCGAGGCCTATCGGCCAGCCACCTGGATGATCCGAATCTCCGGGTAATTCTGGTTCCAGTCCTGCGGGATGTTATCGAAGATCAGGCGAAACTCCCGGGTCTCGCCGGGCTGGATGGGGGCCGCGCTCACGGGCTGGGTGTCCACATAGGGCTGCCGGGTCCGAATCAGCGTCAGCGGTATTGTGTCCTTCTTGGCGATGGGATTGGCGAACCCATGGAATGCCACCTGCACGGTGATCGCGGTGACCGTTTTTTGTCCCTGGTTGGTGATCTGACCATCGACGTAGGTGGTCTGCGATCCGGCCATGTTGCCGGCCTGGCTCATCTGGACATTGGTGATGGGCAGGCTCGCCGCGTAAGGATCGGCCGGAGCCAATCCGGCGCCGCCGGGATTCGGCGGTTCCGCTCGATGGCTGATGGCAACCAGCACTCCGATCGCAATCACCACCACGCCGAGAGCAATGACCCAGGGCATGGCCGACCGCGGTTCACGCGCCGCTGGCTGTGGAGGCTGAAACAGTCCGGGCTCAGATCCAGGTGTGCTCATCGTGCGCGCTCCGAGGCGATTGTACCTCCGTGCTGCGGACGCGGCGCATGGATGCGTCTGGCCAGCGGCAACGGGAAACGAAGGTAACTGATGCGGCACCCCATCACGATGAGAGAAAAATAATTCTCAAGCTTCGCATCGTTACTGCCGAAGAATGTGTCTAAGGAACCAGGAATTCTCCCCCCGTGAGGCCGAGTATGAATCCCCTCCCCGTCAACGAGCCGAAGAGCTCAAGTCAGAAACCGGATTACGCGTATCGTATCGCCGCCGCAGCAGCGGCGCTGTTTCTGCTTCTCACCTGGCTTACCGCCTGACCGCGGCCACGGCCAGCTTCTGCTGCGAGCACCGACCTGGCATCGAGCCCACGCATGGGCGTGAACTCATGCCGGTTCGTACGTAGCTTCAAAAATGTCGGGCTTCACCGCGTAAAACTCCCCGTGCACACCCTTGACGATCCAGTCGCCGCGGCTCGCGATGTGCGCCACCTGCGATTGGCCCTTTCCGTCTTCCAGCGTCTTCACCCGCACGTCGTGGTTCGGATACGGGCCCTCGAGAACCGACGCGCCGCTGCCGTCACGAGCGAAACTGCACAGCTCATCCCAGTTTTCGCCGGTCCACTTCACAGCGTCGACTACGACTGGCTTTTTGCGGAATTTCATAGGCTGAAACCTGATGGAGCCGTGGAGGAAGCCCACGATTGCAGCAACAGACCGCGCCCTCTTTGGGATGCGTCCTGCTGGGCTCCAGTCTTCTTGGCGTCCATCAACGGGCGGCGGCCTCGCGCGCCAGCGCTCGCTTCAACAGCACTTCCAGCGCCGCTTTGTGCTCTGCATATTCAGCGTCGGTAATCTTGCCTTCCAGCCGCTCTGTCTCAAGCTGGAACAGTTCTTCCTTCAACGCCGCAAGCGTTCCCGACGTCGTCCCAGCTTTTTGAGGCGCGCCGTTGGTTGCGGGAATTGTTTGCGCCCGAACCGCGGTCGCCTTCACCCCCGGAGGCAGGGTCGGCGTCAACGGCGATGGCTCTGCGGCAGCAGGCACGGCGGTCTGTCCGGGCTTGGCGCGCAGCATAAACGCCGCTACGACCACCAGCGCCAGTCCCAGCCCGCTCAGGATGTACCACTTGTACTTCTGCAGCGGATCGGGTGTCCCGATCGGGACCGCGC
>JBAVUB010000739.1:0-7620 GCA_049696575.1 Acidobacteriaceae bacterium
CTAGAGAACGTTAAAAGGGGACTACCTTAAATTCCGCAGCGATTAGCCGAAAATCGCTTGAGTCGCTCTGGTGAAGTGTTGGTACCCTAAAGGCCGGATCTTATGGCCTCTCCGGTCATTGTTGGACTCGCAGTAGTCTGTGCAGCATTGCTCCTGCTGCCGTGGGCATTCAAAGTACTGATGAGGAAGTTGTTTCATAGGGACATCAGCTACTTTGCGAGCTTTTGCATCGTTCTCGTAACCTCAATGATTCTTACGGGAATCTTGAATCACTTCTACCCGCTGCATCGATAACAACCCAATCGATGGCGTCCGCCGGTACCGTCAAATACCGCGCGTTGTCGCCCGTTTACAACCCCCTCCCTCCCCTGCTAAAAAAGAATCCCCCGCCTGTATCGTCCCTGGCTTGTGAAATTACTGGAGGCTCGCGATGCAATCCCTTCGACTCCCTCTGCTCCTTCTGTCCGCCTCAGCCTGCGCCCTGGCCCTCTTTCCCGCCACCTCCATCGCCGCGGAAAAATTCGACGGCCACTGGCTCACCACCCAGGACTGCCCCGCGCAAGGCAAGATGGAAGAGCTGATCCGCAAAATTCCCACCACCATTGACGGCAACGCCCTCAAAGGCGAGAAAGGCACCGCCGATCAGCCTGGCTACGAGGTCATCACCGGCACCCTCGGCAACGACGGCAACGCCAAGCTCGACGTCAACGGCGTCCTCGCCAATCGCGCCAATGCCCACGGCCTTTTCGCGCACAAGGGCGAAGACTACCACTACACCGTCAAAGCTCATTTCGACGCCGACAGGGGCACCGGTACCCGTGACACCGGCCTTGGCATCGAAAGCCGCCCCTGCAACTTCACTTTCGAGAAACAACCCGCAGGTGCCGCGCCTCCCTCGGGCTCCACGCCACAATAGCGCCGGATGCCGGGTGCCCCACATCCCTGGTGTTGGGGATTTGGGTCTCCACACCCCGATCCATCCGGTTACCGGCTACCAGTAATCTTGCAATTCCCCGCGACCCGCCTACAATGCCAGCCAATTCGCTGAGTGGGAGAGTTCTGCGCATGAACTAAACGGAGGGCCCATGAAGTCGTTTCGATTCGTCATTCTTTCTTCCCTGACTTGCGCCATCATCCTTCTCCCCGGCACTTCCATTGCCGGCGAGCACTTCGACGGCAACTGGCTTACCAAACTCACCTGCCCTCCCAAAGGAAACACCGAGGGCTATACCTGGCAATTCGTCAGTGTCATCCAGAACAACGCTCTTCACGGGGAGCGCGGCATGGCCGACCAGCCCGGCTATTACTCCCTCGACGGCAAAATCGCGGACAACGGCAGCGCCAAACTCACCGGCAACGGCATCGTCTACTCCAGAAAATATGCCCGCGGCGTCTTCGCCCACCAGGGCGGAGACTACAGCTACGAAGTCAAAGCTCAATTCCAGGAAACCCAGGGCACCGGCACCAGGAGCGAAGGCCTCGGCATTGTCGGCCGCACCTGCACCTTCGAATTTACGAAGCAGCCAGCGACGGAGTCAGCAACGCCCGCCCCCGGTTCCGGCAACTAGCCACCAGCTGGGTGCCCCACATCCCTGGTGTTGGGGATGTGGGCCTCCACACCCGCGATCCGACCAGCTACCGGCTCCTCTTACCTCGCTCCCACCGTCTCCCCAGCCGGCCGCGCATACCCCTCCTGCGCCATCCGCTTGCCCATCGGTTTGTAAGCTTCCATGGACTCCGGCTGCCACGTCGCCAACCCATCCACGTAGCGGTTGTACATCGAGAAGGCCGCCGCAATCAGCACCGTGTCATGGATCTCCATATCCGTCGCGCCCTGCTCGCGCGCCGCAGCGACATCCGCCGCCGTCACCTTCTTCCCGCTTTCGCGCACCTTGCTCGCAATCCGCAACAGCGTCCGCAACTTCGGCGAAACATCCGCGCTCTCTGGATTCGCTTTCACCGACTCAATCCACGCGTAGTCCGCCTCGCGTCCCCCACGATGCTCCGCCGCCGCCGCGCTGTGCGAGAGCTGGCAGAACCGGCATTCGTTCCCATTCGAAACCACAGCCGCAATCGCCTCCCGCTCCGCGCTCGTCAGCGAATTGGGCCCGCGCAGCAGAATTTCCGCCAGCTCTCGCATCGGCTTCGCCGTCTCCGGCCGAAACCCAAACGCCGCCACAATTCCCGGTACACCCTCTTCCAGTGCAATATGTGCCATCGTCTCTCTCCTCACCTTTCCCATCCGCTCACGCGCAAAACAGCCAGAACCGGCGCACCGATTATCCCCGACCTAACCGCCAAACCACAACCGCTCCCGGGTCGGCATCCCTCTCAACCCTTTGGCGGATGCACCGGCAGCCCATCAACCCATACAATCCCCGTGCCGGTGTTCCCAGACATCTCCCACGCCTCAACAGGAGCTTTCCATGGCTTACATTGACCTGCCTATCGCCCCCGAACTTGGCCGCGAGTTTCCCGGTATCGCCGGACCCATGACCTTCCGCCCGGAAACTGCCGCGCCCATCAACCAGCTGGTCAATATTTTGCTGCGCGGCGAAAGCACGCTTTCGCCCGGCGAGCGTGAGCTCATCGCTACCCACGTTTCCTGGCGCAACGACTGCTTCTTCTGCCAGAACATTCACGGAGCGATCGCCGCCGCGCAGCTCGATCATGACGAAGCCCTGGTCCAGCGCGTTAAAACCGACTGGCTCCACGCCGATATTTCTCCGAAACTCAAAACCCTGCTCAACATCGCCGGCAAAGTCCAGCTGGGCGGCAAGCACGTCACTGAAGAAGACATTGCCGCCGCTCGCCAGGCCGGCGCCTCCGACCGCGAGATCCACGACGCCGTCCTCATCGCCGCAGTCTTCTGCATGTGCAACCGCTATGTCGATGGACTCGGCACCTGGGCGCCCCAGGACCCTGACATCTACCGCGCCCGCGCCGCCCGGGTGGTCGAGCACGGGTACGCCGCGGTCACCGAGATGGCAATCGCACAAACATCCCCCAAATGACAACAGCCTGAAACCTGGCAACGCGAAGCACGTTTGCGCTTCAAGCCATTGAATAGAAAGCCCCGATCCCCGCGATCCGGGCCTTCCCGTTTTGATCCTCTCTCAATCGGCGTCCCTTTTCGGAACATCCCGCGCCTTTCTCCCGCATCTTTTTAAGCAAAGGCCTTCCCTGGTCGATACCGTTTCTACGAGGGGATTTTTTATGGCCGTCCATTCCATCGAAGTACCGATCGACTTTGAAAACTTCACCGATGAAAACATCCCTGCCGCGGCGGATGGAGCCTGCTCCCGCGCTGACGAAATCAACATCGGCGCCTTCCGCGGTCTTGCCTTTGCCCTCATTTTCGAAACCGTCCTCGTCGCCCTCGGCGGCGTCCTCTGGCAACTCGTGCGCATGATCCACTGAAACCTCGCCGCAGCCCTCTCTGTTCACGCTTCACGGTTCACGCTTCGCGGTTCACGGATCACTGTTCACTGATCACTGACCTCTGTACCCTGTTCCCCATGGACCTCCTCATCAACGGCCAGCCGCGCACCTTCCCCGAACTCACCGCCGGCGCCACACTCCAGGATCTCCTCACCACCCTCGCCCTCAAGCCGGACCGCGTCGCCGTCGAACACAACGGCTCCATCGTCTCGCGCCCCGCCTGGCCCTCCACCCCCGTCACCGACGGCGACAAGTTTGAAATCGTCCACTTCGTCGGTGGTGGCAAACTCTGACTCAGCTCCATTCCTGCCCCCAACCCGGTTACTGTCGTCCCGCGACCCCACCCTCCCCATTGCCCCAACCCCGGCACCCGTGTACTCTCGAATCTTCGGGTCCCCCTCAATTCTGCGTCCACCCAACCACCAGTCGTAGGAATTCCCATGAATCAACCCATCGTCTTCGTCAGCGGCAGCAAGGGAGGTGTGGGCAAATCCCTCACCGCGATGGCTGTGCTCGATTACCTCACTACCGAGCATCGCTACGTCCGGCTCCTCGAAGCCGACACCACCAACCCCGACGTCTGGAAATCCTACCGCCGCACCGTTGAAGGCGAGGTTTCCGACCTCGACGACGTGGATGGCTGGATCAACCTCGTCAATACCTGCGACGCGAATCCCTTCAAAGCCATCGTCATCAATACGCCCGCGCGCAACAACGATTCGGTGCGCCATCACGGCACCATCCTCCTCGAGTCCCTCAAGGAACTCGCGCGCCCGCTCATCACCCTTTGGGTCATCAACCGCCAGCGCGACTCCCTCGAACTCCTCCGCAACTACATGGAATCGATGACCACCGGCATCGTCCACGTCGTCCGCAACGGCTACTTCGGCGACGAGAGCAAGTTCGAGCTCTATCAGTCCAGCTCCATGCCCGAAACCATCGCCCAGCAGGGCGGCAAGAGCCTCTTCCTGCCCGACCTCGCCGATCGCGTCACTGACGAGCTTTATTCCCGCCGCATCACCCTCAGCGAAGCCGCGCAGCAGCTCAAACTCGGCGACCGCGTCGAACTCCAGCGCTGGCGCTCTCACGTCCGCGAGATCATGACCCAAGCCGGCATCTGACGCAGCCGAACACAACGGCTCCGTCTTCGTCCCGCCCGCGCTCTACTCTTCCCGCGAATTAGTTTTCGTTGTCGCGCAGGGCCGGCGTGGGCTACAAAATAAGCCATGAATCCACGCCGTCGCAGTGTTCTCCTTTCGCTGGCCGCCCTGCTCCTCACTCTGCCGGCTGGTGCAGCATCCGGCCAGAACATCGATAACTACACGAAGGTCGGGGACAAAATGCCTGAGTTTTCTGTCGATCAGGCCTCGGTTGGCGCCTTCTCTCTCGCCCGTCAGACCGGCAAGGTCGTCGTGGTCAACTTCTGGGCCACGTGGTGCGAACCCTGCCAGGTCGAAATGCCGGAGATGGAAACGCTGGTCTGGCAGAAGTACAAATCCTCGCCCGACTTCGCCTTCATTGCGATCGCCCGCGAGCAGGATAAGGACACGGTCCTCCGCTTCCAGAAGACCCACCCCCGCCTGACCTTCCCGCTCGCGTGGGATCCGCACCGAGCCGTCTATTCCCGCCTCGCGAACGGCGGTATCCCGCGAACCTATGTCATTGATCGCCACGGCGTGATCGTCTTTCAGGAAGTTGGTTACGGCTCCGGCTCCGTCGCAGCCATCGATCGCGCCGTCCGAAAAGCCCTCGCACAGCGGTAGCCTCTGACCAGCACACTTCAGTTCAGAAACGCCGTAAGCTGAGTTGTCATGTTTCAGTCCGCGTTCCCTGATCTCAATCGTCGCGTTCTTGCGCGCACCGCCCTCCTCGGCGGAGCTTCCGCGTTCCTCTCCGCAACCCGGCTCGCCGCCCAGCCAACTCCCCCCACCGGCCAACTCCTCGACCCCCACACCTTCGGAGCAAAGGGCGACGGCCACACCGACGACACTCGAGCCCTGCAGGCCGCCATCGACGCCGCCGCAGAAAAACAAGCCGCCGTCTTCCTCCCGCCTGGCGTCTACCTCACCCGCGAACTCCATCTCCGCCCCGCCGTCGCCCTCACCGGCATCCCCGCGTGGAATTACAGCCAGGCCGACGGCGGCTCCATCCTCCGCCTCGCCTCTGCCGACGCAACCTGCCTCCTCAATCTCACCGACGCGCGCGGCGCAACCCTTCACGGTCTCGCGCTCGACGGCGCCAGCCTCGGACAAAACATCCACGGCATCGCCACCACCCGCGACGCCTACGGCCCCCACGAAGACGGTTTTCGCATTGACACCTGCCAGATCGCCCGCTTCACCGGCTCCGGCCTCAACCTCTCCCACGTCTGGTGCTTCAGCGTCCGCCACTGCGAAATGATGGCCAACCACGGCGACGGCCTCACCCTCCGCGGCTGGGACGCCTTCATCCTCGACAACTGGTTCTCCGGCAATGGCCGCGCCGGTTTCGCCGCCCGCGACGAAAATGCCTCCGTCACCTTCACCGCCAACCGCGTCGAGTGGAACCGCGAAGAAAACATGCTCGTCACCGGCGGCGACGGCTATCAGATCAATGGCAACTTCTTCGATCGCGCCGGCACCATCGGCATCGCCCTCCGCAAAAACCCGCAAAGCCAGTCGTGGAACAAGGGCCCCTGTACCCAATTCTCCATCACCGGCAACTTCATCAAGCGCAGCGGCAAATTCGCCCCCGCCGGCTCACCCGACTCCGCGCAAATCCTCCTCGACGGAGCCACCGGCGTCACCTGCACCGGCAATACCGTGCAATCTGGCCGAGACGACGGCAACCAGGGCCTCTGGAGCCCCAGCTACGGCATCATCGTCCAGAGTCTCGAAAACTGCGTCATCGCCAACAACGTCCTCCACGACGGAGCCATCAACAAACTCATCGTCGACAACGGCAACCACAAAGACGGCGTCATCCTCAAAGACAACCCCGGCCGCCTGCACACTTCATAGCAGCTCAGGCAACTCTACCCACAATCCGTCATCGAACGCTCCCAGCTCCGCAGTATCATTCCCGGATGAACAAAAAAGTCCGCTGGGGCATCCTCTCCACCGCCAGCATCGGCGTCAGAAAAGTCATCCCCGCCATGCAGCTCGGCGAACACTCCACCGTCGCCGCCATCGCCTCCCGCGACCTCGCCAAAGCCCGCGCCGTCGCCGCCCAGCTCGCCATCCCCACCGCCTATGGCTCCTACGAAGAACTCATCGCTGACCCCAACATCGACGCCATCTACAACCCGCTTCCCAACCAGCTCCACGTCCCCTGGACCATCCGCGCCGCCGAAGCCGGCAAGCACGTCCTCTGCGAAAAACCTCTCAGCATGACCCTCGCCGAGGCCCAGTCCCTCCTTGCTGTGCGCGACCGCACCGGCGTCCTTATCGGCGAAGCCTTTATGATCCGTTCCCACCCGCAGTGGCTCAGCCTCCGCGCGCTCATCGACGAAGGCCGCATCGGTACCCTCCGCTCCATCGCCGCCTTCTTCAGCTACTTCAATACCGACCCCGCCAACATCCGCAACATCCCTGAAACCGGCGGCGGCGCTCTCTACGACATCGGCTGCTACTGCATCCAGGCTGCGCGCACCGGCTTTGCCCAGCAGCCCACCCGCGTCGTTGGCCTCATCGACCGCGATCCCCATCTCCACACCGACCGCCTCACTTCCGCGATCCTCGACTTCCCCGCCGGCCACGCCATCTTCACCTGCAGCACTCAGCTCGTCCCGTACCAGCGCGTCCATTTCTTCGGAACCACAGGCCGCATCGAAATCGAAATCCCCTTCAACGCCCCCACCGACCGCCCCACGCGCCTCTGCATCGACGACGGCCGCGACTTCTTCGGCTCCGGCATCACCACCGAATCGTTCCCGACCACCGACCAGTACACGCTCCAGGGCGAAGCCTTCTCTCGCGCCATCCTGGAAGGCACACCCATCCCCGTATCCCTCGAAGAGGGCATTGCGAATATGGCGGTCATCGACGCAATCTTTGCCTCCGCCCAATCCGGCGAGTGGCAGAAAGTTGACAGCTGAATCCAGATCGCTCCGCCCAATCCCAACTCCGCCCGAGTCATCCGCAGCCGGTTTTGACCGGCCCTCCGCACTGCCATTACACCCGTAATGGTGCTCCCCCACGG
>JBAVUB010000740.1:0-1763 GCA_049696575.1 Acidobacteriaceae bacterium
GTGCTGCAGCGCGTGGATCGGGCCTCGCGCGGACCGCAGGTGGTGGTGTCGCGAGCCGCGCCGGAGCTGGTCCAGAGCCTGTTCCAGAGCGAAGTGCCGGAGATTTACGACGGGACGGTGATGATCCGCGCGATTGCGCGCGAAGCCGGGGAGCGAACGAAGATTGCGGTCATGTCGCGCGATAAGGACGTCGATCCGGTGGGCGCGTGCGTGGGCATGAAGGGCATGCGCGTGCAGTCCATTATCCGCGAGCTGCGTGGCGAAAAGATCGACATCATCGAATTCAGCGAGGAGATCACCACGTTTGCGGAGAAGGCTCTGCAGCCGGCGAAGGTGAGCCGGGTGAGCATCGCCGATTTGGAAGACAAGCAGCTGGAAGTGATCGTCGACGACACGCAGCTGTCGCTGGCCATCGGCAAGAAGGGTCAGAACGTGCGGCTGGCGGCGAAACTGTTGGGCTGGAAGATCGACATCAAGAGCGAGGAAGAGAAGCGCCAGGAAGTCGAGCAGCAGATGCAGGCCATGGCCGGAGCGACGGCAACGCCGATCGAGCAGGTGGGCGAGCTGGGCGATTCGATTATCCAGAAGCTGGTGGCGGCCGGAATCACAACGGTGGAGTCGCTGGCGGATATGACGCCCGAGCAACTGGAGGAAATTCCAGGAATCGGCGAGAAGACGCTGGAGAAGATCAGCGTGGCGGTGCGTCACTACTTCGGCCAATACGAAGAGGGCGAAGAGCGTCCACCGGAACTGGCGGCAGCGGCGGAGACGCCTGCAGAAGCGGCGGAGGGAACTGCGGAGACCGCGGAAGCCAGCAAGGAAGAGGCCGCGCTGAAGGCGGAAGAGGCTTCGCTGGATGAGGAGATCGACGCTTTGCAGCAGGATCTAACGCAAAGCGAAGACGAGCCCGAGCCGGATGACAGCGAAAGCACCGGGGTCATTCGCGACGACGTGGCCGAAGAGCGCCTGGCGGAGCTGACCGAAGTCGGGCCCGATCTGGGCGAAGAGGGGGCCGAAGCGGTGGCTCCGGGCAACGAGGACACCAGCGAGACGCTGGTGGAGCACGAGACTCATCCTGAACCCGGCGAAGACGATGCGGTAGTTGGAGGCAACGTCGAGCAGGTTCGGGACGAAGAAGAGAGCGAGAAGTAGAAACAGAACGCCAATGTGCTGCTTCAAATCGCGGCAGGAGCGGATTTTGTCCGTCCGTCGCGGGGAATTGAGCCGCGCAGCAGGCGTTTTCAGAGATAATGAGAGAGATAGCAGACCCACAAGTCAGGAGTTTGTTTTTATGAAGGACTAAGGACCAGTGGGAAGTTTTGACAACGGGGACGGATGAGCACAGTTCGAATCAACGAATTAGCGCGTGAGCTGGAAGTCAAAAGCAAGGAAATCCTGGACGCACTCACGGCAGTCGGAGTTACCGAGAAGAAGACGCATTCGAGCTCGATCGAGACGGATGAAGCCGAGCGTGTGCGCACGCACATCCTGAAGGCGCGGGGTGGGAGCGGCAGCGCGGCAGCGGCGCGGCACGAAGCCGATAACAGGCCGAAGATCGACTGGTCGAAGGTCCACAGCGTAGGCGACGTCGCTAAGGCGATTTTGGAGAAGAAGCAGCAGGAGGCGCATCCGACGCCCGCACGAGCGGCGACGCCTGCAGCAGCGCCCGTCAAAGCCACGCCGCAACCGGCCGCGACCATGCAGGCTGCCGCGGCGAAACCGGCGGCGAGTGCAACTCCCGCAGTGCCGGCAGCGAGTACGCC
>JBAVUB010000741.1:0-1659 GCA_049696575.1 Acidobacteriaceae bacterium
GGGACTGGCTCTGATGCGGCGCATCGCGGTTGGTCCCGCTGTTCTCGTTCTCTTGTCGCTCACGGGCTGCGGCGCGGCTGCCACGAAGACGACGACCGCTCCCACCGCGGCTTCCCCGGTGGCCGCACAGCGGGCCGTCGTGGGGGTCCTGACGAAGTACGAGACCGCCTACAGTGCGCACAACGCAAGCGGGCTGGGGTCGACCCTTGCGACGAACGTGGTGCGTACAGGCGACGGCGCAGACGGCTGCGAGCATGCCAGCGGCGAAACAGCGGTCCTCGCCGCCTACGAAGCACAGTGGACGGCAGGAGCCGGTCGCTACCAGTTCATCGGCCTGAGCCCGCAGGCAGTCAAGGTCAGCGGGCAGACAGCCTCCGTGAAGTTGACCTACCGCATCGCCCCAGCGAGCGAAGGCACAGTCGAGTTCCGCCTCACGACCAACGGCAGAGAAGGGGTGTGGTTTATCGCCAACATCACAGCGAGCTGCCACGCGGCTCCTACCATTACCGTCGCGGCGCCAACAAAGCAGCAGCACCTCAGCGACGCCGAATGGAAGGAACTCGAAGGCAAAACCGCCGCCGCGCTGATCGTCTTCCTGGGCGACAAAGCGCCGCCGGGCTACGAGGGAGAGGAGGCGTTTCTGCGTAGCGAAAAGGAAGCCTTCTCCGAAGCGACCTGTGTCGAACTACTCAAGGCGACAGTCCCGTGCTTCGGCCAACTCGGCAAATTGCTTGCGCATGACGCCGACGAAGCACGCGGGCAGGCTGCTGCGATGGCCGAACATCTGGAGGGACCATGCGCCGAAGCCCTACAGACGGATGCCGCGATCTGGGCACGCCTTGAACGGGTCGGAACGAACTTTGAGCAGGGGCGTTACGCGAATACCGTCGAAGAATGGGAACGTGCCGCGGCACCCGCCGAACGCCTGGTTGTCTTCGCCCGCGAAGTGCCGGGAGAGGAACCTCGCCGCACTGAACTCGGCGCGGGCTTGGAGGCATGCAGGCCGCCCGGTGATGCGGAATCGGAATGAGGTTGCGTGATGGCGCGTCGGATCTCCGCTACGGCGGTCATTCACTCGGGATGGCCGCCATGAGCGCCTTGCGCGCAGCGGGCGGCAACTCGCGCAGCTCGGCTTGAAGTTCAGCCAGGACCTCCTCGCGTGCCTGCTGGCGGATCGTCTCGCGTTCCTGATGGAGCAGCCTGTCGCCATAGACCTCGGGCTTGTGGCACTTCAGGAAGAAGATGATCGCCGTGTCCGACACGCCGGCCACCGCGCGCTGATACAGCGTGGACTCGACTTCCTCGATGCAGATGTCGGTGGCCTCGACCACCGCCTGGTCAAACTCAGGGTTACGGTCGCGCTCGTCATAGACGGTGCGTCGGCCGACGCCGGCAGCCCTCGCGGCAGCGGTGATCGAGCCATGCTTCTCCAGCTCGACCAGGAAGGCTGCCGGCCACACCGGCGCCCTCCTTTTTTTAGGTGTGCGGTTTGTGCGGGCTTCCCGGCTGACCGCCGAGGAGCTTCCTGCGACCTTGGCTTTCGTGCGGCGAGGCATCGTGCTCCTTCCCGCTCGATGTGTCCAGCTTGTCCGGCTGCTCATTTCCCCCGGTATTCGAGCGCCACGTCATTCCTTACCCAGCTCCCGAGCCGTCCTTGGC
>JBAVUB010000742.1:0-9021 GCA_049696575.1 Acidobacteriaceae bacterium
TTCGAGCGGCGCACGAGGTCAACGAAGCGCTGGTGGACGCGGCGGTCGGGGGAGAGCTCGGGGTGGAAGGTGGCGGCCATGATGTGACCCTGCTCGACGAGGACGGGGAAGCCGTCGCGGGTGGCGAGAACCTGGACGCCGTCGCCGGTTTTCACAATGCGGGGAGCGCGGATGTAGACCATTTCGAGCGGGCCGCCAGGGAGCTGCGTTTCGCTGGTCTGGATGGCGCTGTCGATCTGGCGGCCGTAGGCGTTGCGCTCAACGGTGGCGTGGAGGACGCCGAGGCTCTGTTGTGGCGGGTGGGTAACTTCAGTGGCGAGGAGGATGCATCCGGCGCAGGTGCCGAAGGTGGGTTTGGTGCGGACGAAGTTCTGGAGCGATGCGAGGAAGCCGTCTCGCTCGAGAAATTTGAGGAAGGTCGTGGATTCGCCGCCGGGGATGATGAGGCCGTCGATTGCAGCAAGTTGTTCGGGTTTGCGGATGAGGACGGGTTCGGCTGCGGATTGGCGGAGGGCTTGGGCGTGGGCGTCGTAGTCGCCCTGGATGGCGAGTACGCCGATGCGTGGAACCTGTTTGTTACCGTTCACGGCTGGCGCACGTCCTTCAGAAGTTTATCTACCAGCGATGGACCGATGAAAAAGTTCGTCGAGCGCAGTCTTGCGAGGGCTTCCGGCAGATCGATTAGATTCACCAGGGCTGCTCGTTGGAGAACACCCAGTGTCCCAGTGACTGTAAGATTTCTTTTTTCCGCTTCCTGACGCGCTGGCGCGTCGTCGATGAGAATCAGATCGGCATTGAGACCCCGGGCGAGTGTGATGCCCTCTTGTTCCCCCTTGCCCAGGAATGCAATTTCAGGATCGATGGCGGAGACGAGCCGAATCTCGATCCAATCCGGCGGCTGGGCGATCCAATTTCGAACGATGTTTGGGGCCTTCGCAGCACTTAATTCGTCGACGACGCCCTGAGGCACAAGAATCCTGCCGAAGAGCTGCGGGAGCAGATTCTCATAGCCAGACAGGACAAGATAATTGAGCGGGGACGTGTCGGCGATAACAATCATGCCGAACGCTTGCGTACATTTGAGCCGACGCCAAGCCGGTCAAGCGTGGCGGCGTCCTTTTCCAGGTCGTCGATCGAGTAGTTGAGGTAAACGCCATGCTCCTTCAGAAAGGCATGAACCTGCATGGGCGTGCTGAATCCAAGGAGCCGCTGTAGCTGGCCGCCACCGATGCGTCGCGAGCGATAGCCCTCCAGCGCGAGAGCTTCGAGAGCTGCGCGGGACAGGTCCTCCGATTCCAGAGCCTTTGCCAACTCATCGGGAAGTTCGATCTGAATCTGCATACTGGCCCTCCTTTCTCGAGCCGTTTTTGCGCCGCGAGGGCGTGTGCCTGAACGGCCAGTTCACCAGCCGCGGGTTTGGAGCATTTGGGACTGATCCATGGCGGCGATGGCGAGGCCTTTCATCGCTCCGGTGCATTCTTCGCTGCATGCGGCGAGGATTTTCGGATCGTCGAAATGCGTGGTGGCGCGGACGATGGCGCGGGCGCGGATAGCGGCCTCTTCAGGGTCGGCGAAGGTGGTGCTGTCCTTCATGAAGATGCCCGAGCCAACGAACACCGCTTCCGCGCCGAGCTGGCGGACGAGGGCCGCGTCGGCGGGCGTAGCGATGCCACCTGCGGAAAAATTGGGGACGGGCAGCTTGCCCGACTGCGCGACCATGCGGATCAGTTCGTACGGCGCCTGGAAGTTTTTCGCGGCGGCGTAGAGCTCTTCTTCGCCGAGCACGGTGAGGGACTTCATATCCTTCACGATCTGGCGCATGTGCTTGACGGCGTGGACGACGTCGCCGGTACCGGCTTCGCCCTTGGTGCGGATCATGGCCGCGCCTTCGGCGATGCGGCGGAGAGCCTCGCCGAGATCGCGCGCGCCGCAGACGAAGGGGGTGGTGAAGGCGTGCTTGTCGACGTGGTTGAGCTCGTCGGCGGGGGTGAGGACTTCGGACTCGTCGATGAAGTCGACGCCGATTTCCTGGAGGACCTGGGCTTCGGCGAAGTGGCCGATGCGGCACTTGGCCATCACGGGGATGGAGACGGCGGCCATGATTTCGCGAATCTTTTTGGGCGAGGCCATGCGGGCGACGCCGCCTTCGGCGCGAATCTGGGCGGGAACGCGCTCGAGGGCCATGACGGCGACGGCGCCGGCCTTTTCGGCGATGATGGCCTGGGCTGCGTCGGTGACGTCCATGATGACGCCGCCCTTGAGCATTTCGGCGAGACCGACCTTGAGGCGCAGCGTGGTGGGCGAATTGGGGGCGTGATGACCGTTGCCGCTGTGGACGTCTGCCATGGGTGTCTCCTTCGATCCGCTGAACGTGATTCGCCGCACAGAGTTGACGCGGGTGAGAGCGGATGTGCCTGAAACTCTATTTTAACAAGCTTTGTCCAGGAGCTCGGGCACCGGGTACCGAGCACCGGGCTGAGGGTTCAGTTGTTGGAACGGGCTTTTGTGAGAATGTCCGGCGTGACGGAAACGAAGACGGCTTTGGCAGAGGCGAGGATTTGGCCGGAGGCGTCGGCGAGCTGGGCTTCGGTGTGGTTGCGGCGGCCGTGGGTGTCCAGATGGCGGGCGGTGAGGGTGAGCGGCTGGCCGAGGGGAACGGGGCGGAGGTACTGGACTTCAAGATGCCTGGTCATGGCGAGGATGCCGCGGGCACGGTTGGATTTGCTCATGGCCTCGTCGAGGAGGGTGGCGATGATGCCGCCGTGGGCGTGGCCGGGAGGTCCGGCGAAGCGGCGGGCGAGGCGGAAGTGGCAGACGACATTCTTGTCTGGGTCAACGAAGAATTTGAGGCGGAGACCGGTGGGGTTCTCGAGGCCGCAGCCGAAACAGTGGTTGAGGGCGCCGTGGGCGAGAGGGGTGAGGGGATTCACTTTGCAGCGGTGGGCGGCGGGAGGCATGGGTGTGCTCTGGATCAATGTAGCTGGTTTGCCGCGGCAGACGATTCGAGGTCACGCCAGGAGGTGAGGGGAATGGCAGGCACGAGCTTGAGCAGGGCGGCGTGTTCCTGGGCGCGGGAGGCGCGGAGGCGGGTGCGGACCTGATCGAGGTGGGTATCGGGATAGCCGGGGTGGCAGACGAGTTCCCATGTTTGGGTGGGGTCGCTGGCGATGGCGGCGAGAAGGTTGCGCAGAGTTTCCTCGACGTTGAGGGTTCCGGTGGCGAGGACGCCGATGGTGCCGCTGGTGGTGGCGAGGCCTGATTCGCTAACGGTCCGGTGGAAGCCGCGGTGTTTGGATCGGAGAGCGGTGACGGCGAGGCGGCGCAGGCGGAAGGAGGTCGAATTCGCTGCGGGTGTGGCGCGGAGAGCCCAGGCGGGTTCGAAGGGATTGCGGACGGCGGGGACTTGGCAGGCGCGCGCGGCCGCTAGGAGAGGGCGCAGGATTCCGGAGAAGAGGTGGGTGTGCTTGTGCGTGTCGATGTGGGAGACGCGGAGGCCGGCGGTCTGGAGGCGGCGGATTTGGGCGGTGGCTTCGGCCTGGACTTCTGAGGCGCGAATGCGGAAGGCGAAGAGGTCGGCGACGAAGCGCGCGAGGGAGGGCCGAAACGATTGGCCGTTAGGGCAGAGGGTGGGGATTTGTTCAGGCGGGAGGGCGGGATTTCCGTCGACGAGGAGGATGTGACAGCCGACTTCGAGTGAGGGGTCGGCTCGGGCGAGGGCAACGGCGTCGTCGAAGAAGGCTCCTGTGGCCATGAGAGTGGCGGAGGAGAGCGCGCGGGCGCGGTGGAGTTCGACGACGGAGCGGTTGACGCCGGGGGTGAGGCCGAAGTCGTCGGCGTTGACGAGGAGATTGCGCACTGAGATGAGTTTAGTGGCTGAATCGGAGGACAACCCCACCCTACTTGCGCCCAACCACCCCATCGAGCCAAAATCGGGCTCGCTGGGGACCCCGGTCTGCACGCGCAACCAGGATGGGGCACCCGGAGTCGTTCAGCTGCGCGAACCGTAGATGGAGGGGTTGAGGGTGGGGTCGTTGTACATCTTGAGCTGGCGGTAGATTTTGAAGCGGCGCTTGCTCTGGAGGACGTCGGTCCAGAGCTGGTCGAGGCAGGCGACGAGGTCGCTGCGCTGTTCCTGGAGCAGAGCCATGCGCTGGCGGTTGCGGTCGGTGTGGCCGGAGGGCGCGCTGGGGCGGTCGATTTCTTCCTCGGTGTGGAAGATTTTGAGGGCGAGGATGGAGAGGCGATCGATCATGAGGCCGGGGCTCTCAGAATGGAGCTCGGCGGCGGGGTTGGGGAGGCTGGAGAGGCGGAGTGCGTCGAAGAGGACGACGTCACATTGCTCGGTGAGGTCGTTGCGGCGCTGATTCACTTCGTCGATGGCGCGTTTGACTGCGGCGATGTCGTGGTCGGTGGCGTGGGGGGCGCGGGCGCAGTCTTCGATATGCCAGAGATCGAAGTTGGCGCGGTGCTGGGCTACGACGGTTTCCAGGAACGGCTGGGCGGCTGTGACGGGCTGGGATGGGCTGTCATGCCAGAGCCGGGTGGCGCGGTCGTGGAGGTTGGCGATTTCGACGGCGGAAAAATGGAAAGTCGAGGACATTAAGATTCGTGAGGCTATGGTAGAACACAGGCATCGATGAACATGGTCGACCATCCGCGCATTTTGTGCATGACCAGCTACGAGAAGGGGCAGGCGTTCATGCAGGAGTGCGCGGCGCTGGGTTGCCGGGTCGTGCTGCTGACCGTGGACAAGCTGCGGGGAGCGGACTGGCCGCGGGCGATTCTCGAAGACCTGGTCACGATGCCGGAGGGGTTGACGCTGGAACAAGTCACCAACACGGTGACGTATCAGGCGCGGACGCGGCGATTCGACCGGATTGTGGCGCTCGACGAGTTTGACATGGAGACGGTGGCGGCGCTGCGCGAGCACATGCAGATTCCGGGGATGGGGCGGACGTTGACGAGTCATTTCCGCGACAAACTGGTGATGCGCTTCGAGGCGCAGAGTGCGGGTGCGGTGGTTCCGGAGTTCACGCGGGTGCTGGTGCACGAAGAGCTGCGGGAGTGGATGGAGCGGGTGCCGGCGCCGTGGGTGCTGAAGCCGCGCGCGGAGGCGTCGGCGATCGGGATAAGAAAACTGCATGAGGCGGCAGAAGTGTGGCGGACGCTCGATCAACTCGGCGATCGACAGAGCTTTTATGTGCTGGAGCGGTTCGTGCCGGGCGATATCTTTCACGTCGACTCGATCGTGAGCGAGGGCGAGGTGGTGTTCACCAGCGTGAGCGGATACGGGAAGCCTCCCATGCAGACGATGCATGAAGGCGGGGTGTTCACGACGCGGGTGCTGGAGCGCGGGTCAGAGACAGCGCGGTCGCTGGTCGAGATGAATGCGAGGCTGATGCCGGCGCTGGGGATGGTACGGGGCGTAACGCATGCAGAATACATTCGGGGCAAGGACGGCCAGTTCTACTTTCTGGAGGCTGCAGCGCGGGTGGGGGGCGCGTTCATCGCGGATGTGGTGGAGGCGGCGACGGGGGTGAACTTGTGGCGGGAGTGGGCGCGGATTGAGGTCGCGCATCTGTGGGGCGAGGAGTATCACGAGCCGGAGCCGATCGGGCTCTATGCGGGGAGCGTGTTGTGCCTCGCGCGGACGGCGGAGCCGGATACAGGGATGTTCGAGGCGCCGGAGATTGTGCTGCGGCTGAAGAAGCATCATCATGCGGGGCTAATTGTGCGGAGTGAGGATCCGGAGCGGGTGCGGGCGCTGCTGGAGGAGTATGCGGAGCGATTTGCGCGGGAGTATCTGGCGACGGCGCCGGTGCCGGCGAAGCCGACGGCGTGAAGAGCAGGGATTAGGGATCGGTGAACAGTGAGTTAGCTGTCGTGAAAGGAGCGTTGTGACGGAGTCGTTGCAGTTTCCGCATCGGCGGTTCAATCCGCTGCGCAGGCAGTGGGTGCTGGTGTCGCCGCATCGGACGGATCGGCCGTGGCAGGGCGAGGTCAACAAGACTTCGGGATTTTCGGATCTGCACTACGATCCGCAGTGCTATTTGTGTCCGGGGAATACGCGGGCGGGCGGAAAGGTTACGCCGAAGTACGAGAGCGTGTACGTCTTCGACAATGACTATCCGGCGCTGCTGTCGGAGTCACCGGCGCTGCATCGCGAGAACGCTTCTGAATTATTGCGTGCGGAACGCGAACGGGGACGGTGCCGGGTGGTGTGCTTCCATCCCGACCACAGTTTGACGCTGGCGCGCATGCAGGTTGCGGATATCCGGAAAGTCGTCGACGCGTGGACGGAGGAGTACCGGACGCTGGGGGCGGAGCCGGATTTTCGCTACGTGCAGATTTTTGAGAATCGCGGGGCGATGATGGGGGCGAGCAATCCGCACCCGCACGGGCAGATCTGGACGACGGAGCATGTGCCGGATGAGCCGCGGGCGGAGACCGAAGCGCTGGCGGAGTATCGCGCGAGTCATGGAAGCTGCTTGCTGTGCGACTACGCGGGGCTCGAGATGCGGGAACGGGTGCGGGTCGTCGAGGAGAATGACGCGTTTGTGGCGGTGGTGCCGTGGTGGGCGGTGTGGCCGTTCGAGACGCTGGTGATTGCGAAGAGGCATGTGCGGTCGCTGCTCGATTTTGGAGATGCGGAGCGGGATGCGCTGGCGGACATTTTGAAGAGGCTGACGACGCGCTACGACAACCTGTTTGAGACGAGCTTTCCTTATACGATGGGCTTCCACCAGGCTCCCACGGACGGTGAGGGGCACGCGGAGTGGCATTTTCATGCGCATTTCTATCCCCCGCTGCTGCGCTCGGCGACGGTGCGCAAGTATATGGTGGGATTCGAGATGCTGGGCATGCCGCAGCGGGACATCACGCCGGAAGCGGCGGCGGAGAGGTTGAAGCGGGTTCCCGCAGTTCACTTCACGGAACGATGAGGGTGGTGGTGAGCCCGCTGGGACTCGAACCCAGGACCCACGCCTTAAAAGGGCGTTGCTCTACCAACTGAGCTACGAGCTCACACCAGATTCCAGGTTAACACAGCAAGGGCCGTGCTCATTCGGCCGCCGGAGCAGCGGCCGGACGGCGTCGCGCGAGAGGAACGGCGGTGAGCCAGTAGAGCAGGGGGCCGAGCATGGCCACGATCAGGGAGAAGAGCAGCGCGGATATCGACCCCATGAGCTTTTCAGCGTGCGACGCGTAAAGAGCGTAGCCGATGAGCAGCGCGGGACCCACGCCCAGCGCACAGGCAAACGCCAGGTTGCCGGCTTTGAACGGGCGTTCGAGAGCGGGTTCGCGGACACGCAGAACGACAAGGGCGACAAACTCGAGGAGCAGGCTCGATCCATAGAGGATCAGGTCGATGGAGATGAGCCTCTCAAATTTGAGATTGAGGGCGAGGCCCCATCCCAGGCCGCACAGCAACACGCTGACCCAGGGAACGCCGCGGCGGTTGCGGTGCGCGATGAATTTGGGCAGCATGCCGTCTTCGGCCATCGCAAAAGGGAGACGCGTATAGCTGAGCATGAGCGCGTTGAACATGCCAACGCCGCAGATGGCGCCGCCGGCGAGCACGGCCAGTCCCAGCAGAGGGCCGCCGATCGACGTCGCCGCGATCATCCAGTCGCCGGTCGAGAAGCTGGCCACGGAAACGCCGGCCAGCGCCATGGCCAGCAGCGGCAGGATGTAAGTGACGGCGGTCAGCCCCGCGGCGACCAGCATGCCGATGGGGTAGTTGCGCTGTGGATTCTCGACTTCCTGAGCGACGGTAGAGGCATTGTCCCAGCCCATGTAATTCCACATGGCGACCAGGAGGGCCGTCGAGAGCGCGGATGGGGAGCCGGCTGAAGTCCAATGCACTGCAGGATGCTTTGAAAATCCATGCCATACCCCGAGCAGCACGAAGACCGCGAAGGGCGCGAGCAGAAGCACCGAGAGCCAGACGGAGCCTTCGCCAACCGCGGGGGCGCCGCGAAGATTCCAGAGGCAGCACAGCACGACCACAGCCAGGGACCACGCGTAGCCGTGCCATCCCGCGGTCAACGCCGCGTTGAACTTTCCCAGGTAGAGCACAAAAATGGCCGGATAGATGGCCATGTCGAAGACGCTGGCGGAAAGTGAGAGCCAGCTTTCCTGGTAGCCCCAGAACGGACCCATGGCTCGCCGAACCCAGACGTAGAAGCCGCCGTCCTCGGGGATGGCGCTGGCCAGTTCGCCAATCATGAGAGCCGTGGGCAGGCTCCAGAAAACCGGCAGGGCGAGGAGAATGACGATGGCCCTGGCATAGCCTGCTCCGCCGAGGATGTCCTCAATGCCATAAGGGCCGCCCGACACCATGAACCAGGTGGCGGCGATGAGCGGTAAGAAGCGCATCTTCCGTGGGGACGGCCTGAGGGCAGAAAGCATTTCG
Organism: Acidobacteriaceae bacterium; assembly: GCA_049696575.1. Taxonomy (GTDB): domain Bacteria; phylum Acidobacteriota; class Terriglobia; order Terriglobales; family Acidobacteriaceae; genus Palsa-343. The sequence goes on from JBAVUB010000742.1 coordinate 8,414, forward strand.
TGAATCTATCACCCGGGTCAGCCGCGTAAAGAGGAAAGTGAGGGTCACGCGGATTGCCAAAGTGAGGACCGTGCACTCTATTTTGGGCTCTTTTGTATGGCTTAGACCCCCTGTCGTAACGGGGCCTGGGTTACTGAAGAGGAATGGTCCGGGAGAAGGCTAAAGATTTATCCTGGTTGAACTTCTACTCTAAGAGTGGTTTCCTCGCAGGACCCAGGTTGACGGATCAGCAAACATGCATTTATTCCCCGGGGCAGAGCACGCACAGGTGGCCGGAAGACGACAGTAACAATGAAGTGCTATTGCCCTGCATTTCCCGGCGGAGCAGCGTGATAGAGTCCGGGGCTAACCATGGGTAAGACGCGGTAGTCGACCAGGGATGAGGGCTCCTTTTGCGGTGCGGAGCTCGGGCGAAGGTGATGACGCGATGAAGCAGGAACCGGACGATATGAGCGCCCGTAACCCGGACAACAATGAGCAGGCGGACGACGTCGCCACGCTCTATTCCTGGGCGAACCTGCACGGCACCAAGTATCGGGACTTCAGCGCCTCGCGCCAGCAGATGCGCGCGCAGATGGGCCAGCGCGAACTGGCCGAGCGGGCAAGGG
>JBAVUB010000743.1:0-6715 GCA_049696575.1 Acidobacteriaceae bacterium
TCCGGCTCGACCATCCAAAACTCCGTCAGGTGCCGCCGCGTTTTCGACTTTTCCGCGCGAAACGTCGGCCCAAACGAATAGACCTTCCCCAACGCCAGCGCCGTGCTCTCAATGTAGAGCTGCCCGCTCTGCGTCAGATACGCCTGATCCCCAAAGTAGTCCACAGGAAACAGCGTGCTCGTCCCTTCGCAGGCCGCCGGCGTCAGAATGGGAGGATCAGTCAGCACAAATCCGTTGTCGTCCAGATAATCGCGCGCCGCCTTGATAATTTCCGCGCGAATCCGTAAAATTGCCGCCTGGCGCGGCGTTCGCACCCACAGGTGCCGATGCTCCATCAGAAAATCGGTGCCATGTTCCTTCAGCGAGATGGGAAATGGATCGTCCTCCGGTACCCGCTGCACCACCTCGACGCGCTCCACGTCCAATTCGTAACCGCCGGGTGCACGTTTATCGGCTCGCACCTTGCCCGTCACCACCACCGACGACTCCTGCGTCAGCCCCTTCACCGTTTCAAACACTTCCGGTGTCACCGCCGCCTTCGGCACAATGCCCTGAATCGTCCCGCTGCCGTCGCGAAAAATGGGAAACAGCAGCTTCCCGCTTTCGCGCAGGTTGTAAAGCCACCCGTGCAGCGTTATTGTCTGCCCTTCGTGCTCGCCAATATGAGCAATCGTCGAAAGAGGAGCTTCTGTCGCCGTCTCCGTTACAATTTCCGCGCTCTCGTCTGCCATAACCTTCCCAGCCTCTGCTAACCCCTGGTCGCGTCCATTTTTTCGAACGCCCGCTTCGCTTTCTCCTCCACCGCCTCGACAGAATCCCCCAGCGTGTAATGAATCTCCAGCACGCCCGCCGGCGTTTGCGGTGCCGCCTTCAGCCCGCTCAACGTCTCATCCCAGTTGATGGTTCCGTCACCCGGCCACAGATGCGTATCTTTGTCCCGCTTATTGTCGTGCAAATGCGTGGAGCGAATGTGCGCGTTCAGCTCCGAGAGCGCCGCCGCCACCCCTTCGCCCAGATGCGCATGACCCACGTCGAGGCACACGCCAATGTCCCGAAAATGCCCCGCCGAAAGAATCTCCACCAGATGCTCGGGCCTCGTTACGTCGCCCTGCAGATTCTCCACCAGCATCTTCACGCCCAGCGGACTTGCAAAGGCGCGCAGGTGTTCGAGCGCGCTGATCGAATGCTCAAGCGCCCGCGGACTCCACATGTCTTCGCGTTCGCCGAGGTGAAGAATCAGGAACCGGAACGGAATCTGCTCGGCGACTTCGAGCGCCCGCTTCACCTCATCCATCGCGTCGATGCGACGGCTCTTTTCCGGATGAATCACGTTCACCGCCGGCGACCCGCCGCGCCCCATCTCCGCATCGGAGTAGAGCGGCGCGTGCATCGAGAACGCCTCGGTCGAATTCGCGCGAAACCACTCTGCGAGTTCGCGAATGTGCGGCCGGCTCGTGTAATCGAAATGCTGGCGCGCGGCAAACAGCTCCACGCCCTGCGCTCCGGCACGGGCAAAAACGTCCAGCAGCCCTGGATGCAATCTGTGATCGAGAAAAACGTGCGAAGAAATGGCCTTGAGCATGGGTGAGAACCGGGAATTGGCTACACTCCTATCTTCTCACCCCACCCGCGTCGTCCCGCCAGGCGCATCCGCCTGTCCCGAAAACTCCTACTCCGCGGCCGCTTCCTCGCCCTTCACCGTCACACTGATGTGCGCCGTCACCTCACGGTGCAGCTTCACCGGAACGTGAAATTCCCCGGTTGACTTCAGCGGCTCGTCGAGCTGCACTTTGCGCCGGTCGATCGTGAAGCCCTTGGCAGCCAGGCCCTGCGCGATATCCGACGAAGTCACCGAACCGAACAGGCGATCGTCTTCGCCGACTTTGCGCTCGAAGACCAGCGCCACAGTGTTCAGCTGCGTTACCAGCTGCTCTGCCTCCGCCTTCTCCTTCGCGGAACGCCGCACCGCCGCCGCCTTCATCTGCTCGATCACCGCCTTGTTGGCAGGCGTCGCCTCCATGGCGAGCTGCTTCGGCAGCAGGTAATTGCGGCCATATCCATCGGCGACCTTCACCACATCGCCGCGGTTGCCGAGGTTCGAGACATCTTCCCTGAGAATCACTTCCATCGCACAATCTCCTGAAAAACAGCTGGCCGATCCTGAGCGAATCGGCTCTCAGCCGATCTAGAACCTCGCCGCGAACGGCAGCAGAGCGATGTTGCGCGCCTGCTTAATCGCCTTCGACAGTCGCCGCTGGTGTGTGGTGCACACACCGGTCAGCCGCCGCGGCACAATCTTGCCGCGCTCCGCCACAAAGCCCTGCAGCAGCCGCACATCGCGATACGAGATGGCGTCAATCTTTTCCGTGCAGAACTTGCAGACCTTCTTGCGCCGGAAAAATTTCCGTCCTCCAGGACCGCCCGGACCACCAGGACCGCGCCCGCCCGGCCCGGAAGGACGTCCAGCCGGTGCGTCCGGCCTTGAGGGTGTTGTCGTTGCTTCGTCAGCCATATTCATTCCTCCAGCCAGTCGCCGCGAAAGGCGCCAGCCAATTTCTCAAATCCCAAATCGTGCCGAACGCGTTACGCGCTGGCCGGTGTCGCTGTTTCCGCAGCCGGTGCCGCAGGCGCCGGCGCCGCTTCCACCGGAGCTTCGACAGGCGCGGCAATCGGAGGAGCTGGCGGAATCGCGCTCAGCTTCTTCTTCGTCGCGCGAATCGCACGCACTTTGGCCAGCCGCTTCTCCTCCTCATCCATTCGCACCGTGATGAACTTAATCACCGGCTCTGAAACGCGCAGCCGCCGCTCCAGTTCCGCAATCAGCACACCATCGGCGTCGATGGTGAGCAGCACATAGTTGCCATCGTTGAATTTCCGCACCGTGTACGCCAGCTTCCGCTTCCCCAGCTTCTCCGTCGAGCGGACCTTGCCGCCGCCGCTGGTCACCGTCTGCTCCAGACCGGCAATCAGCTTGTCCAGATCCTCGTCGGCCACATCCGGTCGCACGATAAACATCACTTCATAGAAACGTTGCATCGTCTGCTTCTCTTCCTTCCGAACCCGCGGGCCCGGCAACAAATTCGCTTCCGTCGGTCTTCACTTCTCCGCCGGAGTGTTCCCGGAATCCTCCGGATCCCGACGGTTGAACTCGTTCATGGCGGCTGAGATTCCCTTCGCCACCACCATCTCTACGGCGCGCGCTACCCGATCCAGCACGGGGTCGATCGCCGTCAAATCGCGTTTGCTCATCGGCGTCAGCAAATAATCCTTGCCGCGACGAAAAGCCTCCTGCTGTACTCCTTGCTCTGGCCCAACGCCAATCCGAATCCGCCACCACTCGTCCGTTCCCAGGCCGCCTGAGACCGAACGCGCTCCGTTATGTCCTGCCGGACTGCCACGCTCCCGAATTCGTAACGTCCCCAGTGGCAAATCTAGTTCGTCGTACACCACCAGCAGGTTCCCCGGTAGCTCGATATCCAGTTCGTCTACCAGCGCCCTCACCGAGAGCCCGCTCAGATTCATCCAGGTTTCCGGCTTCGCCAGGATCACTTCCCGGCCCGCCATCTGAATCCTGGCAGTGAGCGCTCGGCAGCGGCGGTTCACCACCTCTGCGTTGTGCTCACTGGCGATGCGGTCGATCGCCAAAAACCCCGCATTGTGCGGCGTGAACTGGTATTCGATCCCCGGATTCCCGAGGCCCACCACCAGAAACGCGCCGCCCGCCACTTACTTCTTGCCACCCTTCTCGCTCTTCTCCGCGACAGGAGCAGCCGCTGCCGGAGCCCCTTCCGCAGTCTCCTGCTTGCCCTTCTTCAACACCTCCGGCTCCGCAGGAACCTCGGCCACCGCTGCAGCCTCGGCCTCCGGCGCCGCAACCACCTCTTCCTTGATGGAAATCACGTGCGCAACCGGCTTGTCCTCTGACGTGATGAAGCGCAGCTTGTCGCTGTGCGGAAGATCGGAAACCCGCAGCACCACACCGAAAGTGAGGTTCGAAACATCCACCGGGATGCTGCTCGGGATATCGCCCGGCAGGCATTCGATCTCCACTTCGCGCAGCATCTGGTCCATAATGCCGCCCTCGGTCTTCACGCCCACCGCGACTCCCGTCAGCTGGATCGGCACTTCCACGCGAATCGGCTTGTCCAGCGCGATCCGCTTAAAGTCAATGTGGATCAGCTTGCCCTTGATGGGCTCGTACTGCCAGTCCACGATCATCACCTTCGCCGTCGACCCCGAAACCTCCAGATCGAAAATCGAGTTGTGCCCGGTTTCGGAATGCAGGATCCGCTGAATCTGCTTCGGGTCCACTTCCACCGCGACCGCCGGCTCCGCCGCTCCATACACCACGGCCGGCACCTTGCCCTTCGCGCGCACGCGGCGGGCAGCATTCTTGTTGAACTTGCCCTCGCGGGGCACTGCGCTCACGATTTCCTGTGTAGTCATGTCCTCTTCCTTCGGGCACGGGGTTTCAGCTTTTAGCTACCGGCCACCAGCTACCAGCCACCAGCTACTTCCTGTTTCCCGCTCCCTTTGCGACGCGATCTCCCGATCGTTCGCGGTTGATGTTCTAACTAAACAAGCTGCTAACGCTCGTCTCCATATGAATGCTCAGGATGGCTGCGCCCAGCAGGCCCGCCACCGAAAGCACCTTGATCTTTCCCGACTCCTTCAGCCCCTGCGCCTCATCGCGCAATGGGATCGAATCCGTAACTACCAGCTGCGCCAGCCTCGAATTCTCGATGCGCTGGACTGCCTCCCCCGACAGCACCGGATGCGATGCACCCGCATACACCCTCGTCGCGCCCTTCTCCAGCAGCGTATCCACCGTCTTCACCAGCGTTCCGGCCGTGTCGATAATGTCATCGACGATCAGACACGTCCGTCCCCGCACATCGCCAATCACGTTCATCACTTCCGTCACGTTGAGGTCCGTCCGCCGTTTATCGACGATGGCCATCGGTACGCCCAGCTTGGTCGCGATAAACCGCGCGCGCTCCACGCCGCCTGCATCCGGTGAAACCACCGTCAGATCCGGCAGATTCAGTTCCCGGATGTAGCCGATCATCACCGGGCTTGCAAATAGATGATCTACCGGTATGTTGAAAAACCCTTGAATTTGCGCCGCGTGCAGGTCCATAAACAGCGCCCGATGCGCCCCTGCCGTAGTCATTAGGTCCGCCACCAGCTTCGACGAAATCGCCACGCGTGGCCGATCCTTCCGGTCCTGCCGCGCATATCCGTAATACGGAACCACCACCGTGATCCTTCCCGCCGACGCCCGCTTCAGCGCATCGATCATGATGAGCAGCTCCATCAAATGCTGGTCCACCGGCCAGCAGGTCGGCTGCACCACGAAAACATCCGCTCCGCGCACGTTTTCCAGCAGCTGGAAGTACACCTCGCCATCGGCGAAGCGCGTCATCCGGGTTTCACCCAGCGTCACGCCGATGTGCTTGCAGATTTCCTCCGCCAGCGCGCGATTGGCTGTGCCGGAGAAAACCTTGAAACGCCTGTCCTCATTCGATACGCGCGAACGCCGCGCCTGCGGCTTCGCTTTTCCGCTTCCATCAGTCTGAGCCGCCGCCAGATTCGGCGTGGCCACGCCCACTGCTTCAATCGTGTCCGATTTCACAAGATCCTCCAGGCTGGTTTGCATGGCATCCTGTTACACATTCGCGGCGATGCTGCTGCCGGGCCCACTTCCACACTTTGGCTGGGCGACCAGGATTCGAACCTGGACAAAGTGCTCCAAAGGCACTTGACCTACCATTAGTCGATCGCCCAGTAACAAATCCGTTCCCATCCTGCTCTCGACCTCTGGGTCCCCAAACTGGCCCGCTGTTGGCCGGTTTGGGCAGAAAGGCACTTGACCTACCATTAGTCGATCGCCCAGTAATTCAAACTTCCTGATTGAGCTTCGATCTGCCGCCCACTAACTCGCCAAACGCTTTTGCTAAACGCTGTTTGCTAAAAGTCCCTTGCAATCGTATCTCGCTAAACGTCTCCCGCTAACACCATCCCCCGCCAGTATTCCTCCCGCGGCAGCGTCACCGTCCGCAGCGTTCGAATCCCAGCTTCCCTCAGCCGTGCCTCCGCCGCGTCGGCCGCCTTCGCAGTTCCGTACAGCCCAAACAAGGCCGATCCGGAGCCCGAGAGCGCCGCGTAAACGGCTGCCTCCTCAGGATTGCCGGAGCCCGCAAGAATGCGCTTGATATTTCCGAGAGAGGGATACTGCCGGAAGACGACCTCTTCGAAGTCGTTTTCGATCCCGGTTCGGACAAGCGCGAGAAGCGGATTCTCCATCTTCCCGGCCAGGCCTTCGCTCATCGCAAAGACACCGGAGGAGTGCGCGCCTACCCCGGCGGACATTCCCCCCGGAGGCCTCGACCCAAACGCCGAGGCGAGAGCTCGACTCAACACACTCAGTTTATCGGAGCCATCCGAGCCGGTCAATTCCCGATCCGCTGTCGTGCCCTGCGCTCCTGTGCCCTGTGCCCTGAGCCCTGTGCCCTGCATCGCGTCCCAGTCCCGATACGCCTGCGGAGTCGAAACCCCCACTTCCGGCAGCGCCAGCACGCACTCCGTCACCGGAATATCCGGCAGCGGTGAAACCTCCTCGCCCCGCCCCACCCCCAGCACCGTCCCACCCACTAAAAACAGCGGCACATCGGACCCAACTTCCGCCGCGATCCGCAACCGTTCCGGCTCGGCC
>JBAVUB010000744.1:0-2461 GCA_049696575.1 Acidobacteriaceae bacterium
ACCCCTGCGTGGGGCATTGCGGGTGTTGGCGATTTCGACGGCAACGGTACGAGTGACATCCTGTGGCAGAACAGCGCCACCGGGCAGCTTTACGTCTGGTTCATGAACGGCACCGCGACTGCGAGCAGCGGCAGCCCTGGCACGGCCAGCCCCCCGCAGAGCACTGCGTGCTGCTCCGGCGTGGGCAACGGCTGGAGCATTCAGGGCGTGGGCGACTACGATGGCAGCGGCAGGGCCAGCATCCTCTGGCGGAACCTCACCTCCGGGCAGGTCTACATGTGGCTCATGAACGGGACCACGGTTGCGGGCCAGGGCGCTCCCGGCTCGGCCGCCGCTGCCTGGGAACTCGCGTCCTTAGCTCCCTATGGCTGCTCCAACCAGGTTTTTTGCAACATTCTTTCTGCGACCAACAACGTACGTGCCAACGGACCCTTCCCAGGTACTGCTGCGCCCTGGGGACCTTCGACCGGTACTCCAAACCCGGCGCCGTCTTCCGAGCCAGGGGGGGCGCTGAATTCGATGATCTGGGATCCGGGGGCCGCGACGGTCGCCCAGAGTTGGGCGGCTCAGTGCAACTTTAACCACAACCCGAACCGCGATGGCGGCGAAAGCATCTATGCGTCGTGTTCAACAACCGCTCCGGTGACGGTTACCGGGACGGACGCGGTATCTTCCTGGTCCGCCGAGGCGAATAACTACGTCTACCCGGCCACTGGTGGTGAATGCACTTCAACCGACACTACGCTTGGGTGCGGGCACTACTCGCAGCTGGTCTGGCGCACAACCACGGCCGTTGGTTGCGCAGTACAGCAATGCACGACAAACTCGCCGTGCGGTGGCTTTCCCGACTGGGCCTTCGTGGTGTGTGACTACACCCCGGCGGGCAATTGGACCGGAGTGGCGCCCTACTGAGCGGCACGTTCGTCGATTTGCCAAAGGGCCATCCGCATCGATCGAGCTGAGGAAGGAACGGAACACTTCTTCTGCTCCCGATGCGGATGGCCGCTCACTGGTCGTCTCCACACCATCAGCGAAGTCGCGGCATAACGGCCGATGCAACCTTGATGGGTGATTCTCGCGGACGTTACAGCGCAATGCATCGACAGCGACGATCCCGCGTGGCAGGATCGTTGGACCCCCCCGCTGTAGTTCCCGGATTCACTCTTCACGCAGGAAACGATCCTTCGCTTCGATCTCAAAGTCCTGCGTCCTCGACCATCCAGTTCGCGTTCGCGGTCGATTCCGGGAACTGTCGCCACCGGTCTCCGCTGTCCACTGCGGCAGCGAAACAAACGATAGACAGGGCCACCGCCATGCATCGATTCATCCCGACCTCGAGCACAGCGCCGTTCAGCTTCTTTCCCCGCTTCGCCACAAGACAGCCCGAACAGCGTCGACGGCTCGGCCTGCTCCTCGCAGGCATCCTTCTGCCCGGCGCCCTGGCGCTCTCCCCGCTCCACGCCCAGACTGCCCATTTCGCCGGCGCAGTAACCACGCTGGGCGGCGGCTTCAGGTTTCCCGCAGGCGTCGCATTGGACTCCACCGGCAATGTCTACGTCGCCGACTCCGGTAACAATGCGGTCAAGCAGATGCCCCCAGGCTGTGTTTCCTCGGCTTGCACCACTACCCTCGGCGGTGGTTTCAACGGTCCCTACGGCGCGGCCGTGGACGGGAGCAGTAATGTCTATGTCGCTGATGCCTACAATCACGCGGTTAAAGAGATCCCCCCTGGCTGTACTTCGCCGACCTGTGTGACGACCTTGGGTGGCGGCTTCAATCTGCCTTTGGCTGTTGCGGTCGACGGAAGCGGGAACGTCTATGTCGCCGATCAACAGAACAACGTGGTGGACGAGATGCGTTGAGTGCCGGCTCGGCGACCATCAGCATCCCCGTCGGGGAACTGGCCGTCGGCAGCGACACACTCACCGCGACCTATACCCCGGACTCGGGCAGCTCAACGATCTATACCTCCGCCAGCGGGACTGCTCCTGTAACCGTGACCGGCCCCATCGGCTCCTGCTCGACCGCGAATCCGAATCCCAATCCCAATCCTGAGTCGTTTGCAGCAGTGGCCGACTTCAACGGCGATTGCAAAAGCGACATTCTGTGGCGCAACGCCAGCACCCAGCAGGTCTACGAGTGGTTCATGAACGGAACCACCTATTCCGGCGGCGGCGCTCCCGGCGCCCCCACCTCCGACTGGGTCATTCAGGGCGCCGGCGATTTCGACGGCGATGGCAAGGCTGACATCCTCTGGCGCAACACCACCACCGGCGAAGTCTACCTCTGGCTGATGAACGGAACGGCGTTGACGAGTAGCGGGAGCCTCGGCCTCGTCTCCTCAGACTGGGTCATTCAGGGCATTGTTTGAATGCTAAGTCGAAGAGGAGCACGAGGTGTTGCATAAGCTGAACTCAGCGGCAAGCCGATTCAGAGAACGACCTCGGAGGCTCCTCAGAGA
>JBAVUB010000745.1:0-4353 GCA_049696575.1 Acidobacteriaceae bacterium
CCTTCTGGGAGTGGCTCATCGCCGAGATCAAGCGCGATTTTCCTGACGTGCTGTTTCTGGCCGAGGCCTTCACGCGCCCTCGCGTCATGCAGCGCCTGGCGAAGCTCGGCTTCTCGCAGTCCTACACCTACTTCACCTGGCGCAACACGAAGCAGGAGCTCACGGATTACTTCACCGAGCTGACCCAAACCCAGGTACGTGAGTATATGCGGCCAAACCTGTGGCCCAACACGCCGGACATTCTGCACGAGACGCTGCAACTCGGCGGTCGCCCCGCGTTTCTCGCGCGCATCGTGCTCGCAGCCACGCTGGGACCGAACTACGGCATCTACGGTCCCGCCTACGAGCTGGGTGAAAACAAGCCGCTGCGCCCCGGCAGCGAGGAATATCTCAACTCAGAAAAGTACGAGATTCGCCACTGGAACCTCGACGCCCCGCACAGCATCGATTCCACCATTGCCACCATCAACCGCGCCCGCCGCGAGAACGCCGCTCTGCGGACCACGCATGACCTGTTCTTTCATCCCACCGACAATCCTTATCTCATCGCGTACAGCAAATCGAGCGTGGATGGCAGCAATATCGTCCTGACAGTAGTGAACCTCGATTCGTTTCACACCCAATCCGGTTGGGTGTACCTCGACATCGACCGCGTGCGCCTTCGCCCCGACGAGAGTTTCCAGGTCCTCGACCACCTCACCGGCATGACTTATCTCTGGCAGGGGTCGCGCAATTTCGTCGAGCTGTCGCCGGCCAAAATCCCCGCGCATATCTTCCGCGTCCTCCGCAAGGTTCGTTCCGAAAAGGATTTCGACTACTACCTATGAGCGCGCGCGACATGCCGGAACCCCAGACCATCCTGCGCAAGGCGGGCAGCGTCGCCGATCCGCTCTGGTTCAAGGACGCGGTCATTTACGAAGTCCACGTCAAGGCCTTCAGCGACAGCAACAACGACGGCATCGGCGACTTTCCCGGCCTGATGCAGAAGCTCGACTACCTCCAGGACCTTGGCGTCACCTGCCTCTGGCTCCTGCCTTTTTTCCCCTCGCCAATGCGCGACGACGGCTACGACATCTCCGACTACATGAGCGTCCATCCCAGCTACGGAACGCTCGACGATTTTCAGCGCTTTCTCGACGCGGCCCACGATCGCGGCCTGCAAGTGATGATCGAGCTGGTCATCAATCACAGCTCCGACCAGCATCCCTGGTTCCAGCGCGCGCGTCACGCTCCGCCAGGATCGACGGAGCGCAATTTCTATGTCTGGAGCGACACCGACCAGAAGTACAAAGACGCGCGCATCATCTTCACCGACACGGAAAAATCCAACTGGACCTGGGATCCGGTCGCGCAGGCCTACTACTGGCATCGGTTCTTCGCGCATCAGCCCGATCTGAACTACGACAGCCCCGCGGTTCTGGAAGAAGTGCTGCGCGTGATGCGCTTCTGGCTCGACATGGGCGTGGACGCACTGCGCATCGACGCGATTCCGTATCTGGTCGAGCGCGACGGCACCAGCTGCGAGAATCTTCCCGAAACCCACGCCGTCATCAAAGCCATCCGCGCCGCGATCGACGAAGGCTACGCCGGCCGTATGGTGCTCGCGGAGGCCAACCAGTGGCCCACCGATGTCCGTCCCTACTTCGGCGATGGCGACGAATGCCACATGGCTTTTCATTTCCCGCTCATGCCGCGCATCTACATGGCGCTTCGCCAGGAGGACCGGCTGCCGATCACCGACATCATGGCGCAGACGCCGGCCATTCCCGACAACTGCCAGTGGGGACTTTTCCTGCGCAATCACGACGAGCTGACGCTGGAGATGGTCTCGGACGACGAACGCGACTACATGTACCTGGCGTACAGCGCCGATCCGCGCATGCGCATCAACATCGGCATTCGCCGCCGCCTCGCGCCCCTGCTCGATAACAACCGCCGCCGCATCGAGCTGCTCAACAGCATTCTCTTTTCGTTTCCGGGAACGCCCATCCTTTATTACGGCGACGAGATCGGCATGGGCGACAACATTTATCTCGGCGATCGCAACGGTGTCCGCACTCCGATGCAATGGTCGCCCGATCGCAACGCGGGCTTTTCGCGCGCCAATCCGGCCAAACTCTACAGCCCCGTCATCATGGATCCGGTCTGGGGCTACGAGGCGATCAACGTTGAGGCCCAGCAGAACGACGCCTCTTCGCTGCTGAACTGGATGCGCAACATGATCGCGCTGCGCAAGCTTTTCCAGGTTTTTGGCCGCGGCTCGCTGCGTTTTCTCGATGCTTCGAACCGCAAGATCCTCGCCTACATCCGCCAATACCAGGATGAAACCGTCCTGTGCGTAGCCAACCTGTCGCGCTTTGCGCAGCCGGTGCAGCTTGACCTGTCCGGCATGGAGGGCATGACGCCGGTCGAGATGCTCGGCTACGTCGAATTTCCCGTGGTCACCAGGGCTCCGTATTCCCTGACGCTGGGTCCCTACGGCTTCCTGTGGCTCGAAATCCAGCAGACGATGGCCTCAGGCGAAGTGGCCGCAGCCACCGATGCTGAACAGGCGTTCTATGTCGAGAACGAGCGCGACTGGCAAAGCATTCTCTCTGGCGACGGCGTTCGCCGCCTCGAAGCCCTGCTTCCCGCGTATCTGCAGCGGCAGCGATGGTTCGGAAGCAAGGCGAGAAACATCGTGCGCGCCAGGATTACCGACTCGGTCCTCTTCGACGAAAAGCGGTCCGCGCTCCTGTGGGTCAGCGTGGATTATGTTGAGGGCGAATCCGACACCTGGCTGATGTGCCTGGCGATGAGTTTCGGCGAGGCCGCCGGCCAGGTGCGCGAATCGGCTCCGCATCAGATTCTCGCCACGGCTGGTTCCGCTATGCTGACTGGTGTTTTGCATGAAGGCCTGCTGCGCGACGCTCCAGCCGCGCTGCTGGAGATTCTCGCAACCGGCCAGGAACTCCGCACGCGCAACGGCACTGTGGTCGGCATGCCGAGCACGATTCTGCCCAGCCTGCGCGGCCCACAGCCGCTGACCGCACGCCCCGCCACCGCGGAACAGAGTAACACCTCGGCCATCTTCGGAGATCGGCTCATCCTGAAGTTGTTTCGGCGGCAGCAGTCCGGGCAGAATCCTGACGTGGAAATCGGCCGCTTCCTCACCGAAACCGCCAGCTTCTCCAATGCTCCGCCCTTTGGCGGATCCATCGAGGTGCGTCGCGAGGGCGACGAACCCGCTGCCCTTGTGCTGCTCCAGGGCCTCGTGCAGAACGAAGGCGACGGCTGGCAGTGGACTCTGGAAGAGCTCGACCGCTACTACGAGAGCACCGCATCCGTGAAGTCTCCAGCCGCTCCAACCGCGGCCGAACCAGGCACGGCCTCGCCCGAAGCGCGCGAGCATGCTGGCCTCTATATGGATGCGGCAGCAATTCTCGGACGTCGCACCGCGGAGCTGCACCTTGCTTTGGCCTCGGGCCGTGACGCGGCCTTCGCGCCTCACATTCCCGACCCAGTTGATCTGGAAGCGATGCGCGACCTTCTGATCGCGCATGCGGCAGGCGCGTTCGATCTGTTGAAAATGAATCTTTCCCGCCTGCCCGACGACTCCGTCGAAGCGGCTGGCCTCGCCCTCAGCCGTCGTGGCACGCTGCTGGCGAGATTCCGCGCGCTAGCCGGACTGAAGAATGCAGGCCAGTGGACGCGCATCCATGGCGATTACCACCTTGGCCAGGTCCTGCGCTCCAAAGGCGACTTCGTCATCCTCGACTTCGAGGGCGAACCCGCCCGCCCGCTTGCCGAACGCCGCGCGAAACACTCGCCGCTCAAAGACGTTGCCGGCATGCTGCGCTCCTTCAGCTACGCCGCTCTGGTCGCGCTCACCAAATACACCACGCGCCGTCCTGAAGAATTTGCGCAGCTCGAGTCCTGGGCGCGCCTTTGGGAAGCCTCCGTCTCGGGCGAATTCCTGCGCGCTTATCGCGAGACGATCGCGGATTCCCCCATCGTGCCCGCCGATCGCCAGGACTTCGACGCGCTCCTTAACGTCTACGTTCTCGACAAGGCGCTCTACGAGCTGGTTTATGAGCTGAACAACCGTCCCGCGTGGATTCGCATTCCGCTGTATGGCATATTGTCTCTGCCCTTTGTACCCTAAGATAAGCAGCAGACCAGCAGCTGAATGGCAGCCGTCGAAATCACGGAAGAAACAAAGCAACAAGCGGGGCGCGTCGGCTCGGCTGACGTCGTCGTGGGCATTGCCGGCGCCGTTTCTGCTGACGAACTGCGCTCTCGCGCCCAGCAGGTCCTCGCCGAGTTGGGTTCCGGCGCGTCCTCGCTGCGGTTCGTCTTCGCATGGCCAGGAGC
>JBAVUB010000746.1:0-4156 GCA_049696575.1 Acidobacteriaceae bacterium
TGCTGCTCCGGGGTGGGCAATGGCTGGAGCATCCAGGGTGTGGGCGACTACGATGGCAGCGGCAGGGCCGGCGTCCTCTGGCGGAACCTCACCTCCGGGCAGCTCTACATGTGGCTCATGAACGGGACCACGGTTGTGGGCCAGGGAGCCCCCGGCTCTGCCGCCGCTGCCTGGGAACTCGCGTCCCTAGCTCCCTATGGCTGCTCCAGCCAGATTCTTTGCGGCATTCTTTCCGGAGTTAACGCAGCACGTGTCAATGGGCCCTTCCCGGGTACTTCTGCGCCCTGGGGCCCGATGACCGGAACTCCAAACCCGGCGCCGTCTTCCGAGCCAGGGGGGGCGCTCAATCCGCTCGCCTGGGATCCCGGCGCCGCGACCGTTGCGAGGAACTGGGTGGCCGGGTGCAGCGCCACCCACAACTCGAACCGGGATGGCGGCGAGAATATGGATTTCGGAGAAGGGACGTTTACCGGGCAGAGCGTGGCAGCGGGGTGGGACAGCGAGGCCAATAACTACGTGTACCCGGCCGCTGGTGGCGGTTGCACGTCAGGTGACATGACCCTCGGGTGTGGGCACTATTCACAGGATGTCTGGCGCACCACCACCGCCATAGGTTGTGCGGTGCAGCAGTGTCCGGGAACCAGCAACCCGTTCATGGATGGGAACCCATGGTGGTACGTGATCTGCGACTTCACTCCGGCGGGCAATTATCCCAACACGCCCTACTGAGCAGGGCGGCGACGATCCGCGCCAGTGTGTTCGATGTTGATGGCGCATGGATACTTTAGTCAGGGGCCGCTACCGCGTGAGCGGAATGCGGCCCCATTGTTTTCGAATTGCGCTCGGAATCGTGCCCGGAGATAAAACCGCAAGCAATTCCTGAACGAATCTGTGGGATATCACTCCAGCTGGTGGCGACGGGCTCTTTGACCCGCGCCGAGGGCCACTGGGGCTCGCGTTTTTCGAGGAAGGCGCTGCGTGGGTGGTCACGGAACTCATCGTCCAATCAGAGAATCAAACCTGGTTACGACCACGTCGGACGGAAGCTGGGAGACGAGGCTCACTCTCTTCACGCCGATATCGCGGGATGCAGTCTTTGGCGCCGCAAAGGTAACTACAAAGAGGCGATGGAAGCCTGGGCGAAGTTTCACATTGCGATCGGCGATCCGAAGGCGGCCGTGAATTTGCGGCGCGCCTACGATCAGGGTGGGGCGCGGGGCTTCGTTCGCTGGCAGCTTGAACGTCGCCTGATGCAGTCAAAGACCCAATATGTTTCCCCGGTCGAAATTGCCTCCTACTACGCCCAGCTCGGTGAAAAGGATCGCACGCTCGCGCTGCTTGAGGAAGGTCTCAATCAGCATTCCACGGACACCCTCTGGATCCAGTTCGACCCCGCTTACGATTTTCTCCACAAAGAACCGCGCTACCGCGCGCTGGTTCAGAAGATGGGGCTGCAACCGCTCTACGACACGCCATGAGCCAGGGCCGTGGCTGGCGCGGTTTGGCCAGGGTCGCGGCTCGTGAGGGCGGATTGCGGGTCGCGCTACTTTGCGCCGACGGGTTCTTTCGCCGTGTTGTGGGCCGAGGGCCACTGGGGCTCGCGTTTTTCGAGGAAGGCGCTGACGCCTTCCTGGAAGTCGGCGTTGGAGCGGGCATCGACACTGGCGCGGATGGCGGACTCGATGTCGTTGGGGAGATGGTGGTCAGTGAATTTGCCGAGGAGGCGCTTGGTGGCTTCCATGGCGGCGGGGCTGTTGCGGATGAGGCGGTGGGCGAGGGAGTGGGCTTCGCGCATGAGATCGGGCTCGTCGACGATGCGGTTGACGAGGCCGAGGGACTGAGCTTCAGCGGCGGAGATGAGGCGGCCGGTGAGCAGGAGGTCGCGGCAGGATTTTTCGCCGAGCTGGGTGCGGAGGAAGGCGGCGACGATGGCGGGCACGAAGCCGATGCGGACTTCCGTGAAGCCGAATTTCGATTCAGGGACGGCGAGGGTGAAGTCGCAGAGAGTGGCGATGCCCATGCCTCCGGCGATGGCGGGGCCGTTGACGGCAGCGATGGTGGGTTTGGGCAGGGAATACAGGGTGTTGAGAAGGGTGGCGATGCGCTGGGCATCGGCGTGGTAGTCGTCGGTGGCGGAGAGATGGCCGGGGGCGACGGCCATGGCGTGGAGGTGCTCGATGTCGAGGCCGGCACAGAAGGCGGAACCGGCGCCGGTGAGGATGACGACACGGCAGGTTTGGCTGGCGGCGAAGGCTTCGAGAGCCTGGGTAAGGTCTTCGATGAGCTGGTGGTTGAGGGCGTTCCGCTTCTCGGGGCGGTTGAGGAGGATGGTATGAATGCCGGCGTCGGTGTGGGTATGCAGGGTGGAGTAGTGGGGCATGCGCGCTCTCCTGGGGGGAAGTCAAAATCTTAGAGCCAGCGAGAAACGTTTAGCAAGATGCGTTTAGCGAAGTACGTTTAGCGAAAAGCTATTAGCGAAAGACTTTTAGCGAAAAGCGTTTAGCGAAAAGCGAGCTTGAGACGAGCAAAGGGAAGGCGGGCAAAACGCGAGTGAAGGCGAGTGAAAGGCGAGGGAAAGGCGTTTTGCAGGAAGCGGACCCGGGCCTCGGAGTCGAGACCCGGGTGGGAGAGGCATTGTGGAGGCGCGGAAACTAGTAGCGCCAGTGACCTTCGACCCAGTACCAGCCGCCGCGTTCGTGCGCCCAGTGGCCGTCGACCCAGACGGCGTGGGGACGAGGCGGACCGATCCATTCTCCTGGAACCCAGACATAGCGACCGCCATCCCAGCGGTGGTAGCCGGCACGCCAGTACCAGCCAGGATGAGGGCGGGGGCCGGGATGCTCGACGAGGACGTGGGGAGGACCGACCTGGACATAGATGCGCTGCGCGAGGGCCGAGGGGATGCTGGGGAGACTGAGGAGGGCGGCGGTCGCGATGAGAAGCAATTTTTTCTTCATAGGTGTGGGTTTTTCCTTTCACGCAAGAGTGTGCATCGAAGGCGGCGTGATCCGGGGATGCTGCCGCTCAGCGGATGGAACCCGGCAGGGGTCGACGGGTTGCGGGGAAAATCTTCTCACAAATAGGCGTGGTTATGGTTTGCGGGGAATGAAAAGTTGCGCGGGCGGGGTGATGCGGTAGGTTTGGGCGAAGTTGCCCTGGTTGATGGCGAGGGAGAGGCGGCCGCGCGAGTCGATGTAGAAGAGCGGCTTGCCGATGGGGACGTCGCTGAAGGTTTTGTGGAAGGGGATAGTGTAATTCTTGCTGTTGAGAGTGAGGGGGATGGGGTCGCCGAGCTGATAGCCGAGCTGGGCGAAGACGGGCTCGGGGATATCGAGGATGAGATTGCCGAAGGGACCGTCGGTGCCGATGACGTCGCCGTGAAGACCCTGGGCGTCGATCGCGGCGGTGGGGATGTCGAGACGGACGAGGTGAGCGATGTCGAGGGCGGGACCGGTCTGGGTCCAGTCATCGCCGCGAGCGAGATGGGCGCCGGCGGGGGAGAAGATGTCGCGGCCGTGGAACGTGGAGGACAGTTTTGATCCGATCATCCAGTCGGGATTGGTGATTTCGCGGGCGGCTTCGATGCCGTCGCGATCCTGGACGAGGGTGAGAAGGCCGTTGTCTGGGACGACGAAGAACTGGCCGATTTTGGATTTGGCGACGATGGGTTTGCGCGTGGAGCCAACGGTGGGGTCGACAACGCCGACGAAGACGGCGTCTTCAGGGAAGTAGGGCGCGGAGCCGGCGAGGAAGCGCGCCCCCTGGGCGATGTCAAAGGGCGTGACCTGGTGGGTGATGTCGATGACGCGGACGCCGGGCGCGATGCCCTCCATGACGGCTTTGCAGATGCCGATGGCGTCGTCTTTGACGTCGAAGTCGGAGAGGAAGCCGATGACTTTGAGGGGTTGGGGGGCGGGGGCGGGCGCGGCGTTGCAGGCAGTGAGGCTGAGGGCGAGGAAGGCGGCGGAGGCGGCGAGAAAATGGCGGCGGGACGAGGGCATGGGTGCTCCGGCGGGACGAGATGGGAACGAATCTACCATGACGAGTTGGCGGATCATCGGGTTGGGGGCTTTCCGGGTTGGATCGTTTCGTGTCGATCCGTCGACGGCGGGGGCTGTTGCGGTGTTTGTTGGGGGGATTGGGGTGAGGCAGGGGT
>JBAVUB010000747.1:0-2466 GCA_049696575.1 Acidobacteriaceae bacterium
AATCACCAGCGCCGCCGCCAGGCCCAGCCAGCGCAGCACCCGCCGCAGCGGCAGGTTCACCGCCTGGCCGCCGAAGAAAAACTCCCGGTCCTGCGGCAGATCCGTCTGATGCATCCGCCACAGCACCAGAAACCACCCGTACAGCAGGATGAACGTCGCCGCCAAGAACACCGCGAAGACGCACCACCCCAGCCCCCAGCTTTTCCAGAAAACCTGCGCGTAGCCGAGCGAGCCGAACCAGAGAACCTGGACGTAATACGACAACACCGTATTGCTGGCGACGAACACCGCCAGAATGACGGCGCCAATCAGCAGGAATAGGGTGCGCCTCGGGCGCCGGCTCCGCCTCGGAAGATCGATGATTGGGTGCTGCACGGGTTTGTCCTTCTCTCACCCCCGATTCTTCCCGAAGTGAGGCCGCACGTATTCTACGCTGCGTGTGCGCCTCCCACGATGCAAACTACCGCCCGAACAACATGTGCCTCCGCCGGAATATCGAGTCGCCGCGTTGCACGCGCCTTCATCGCCCGTTCGCTTCATGCTTCAGGAGCCATAGCTTGCGATCCATTCCCCCTGCATACCCCGTCAGCGAACCATCCGACCCAATTACCCGATGGCACGGCACGACCACGCCCACCGGGTTACAACCATTGGCCATGCCAACCGCTCTCACTGCTGCTGGCCGGCCAACTTGCTTCGCAAGGGCCGCGTACGAAGTTGTCGTTCCGCAGGCGATCCTCCGTAGCGCGCGCCAAACCTCACGCTGAAAGGCCGTACCGCCGGTCTCGACCGCCAGGTCATCGATGGCCGCTACTTCTCCCTGAAAATACCTGTCCAGCGCAGCGGCGGCCCTGCTGGAAAACTGCCCTGCCTCAACTCTGAATCCTCTGCTGCCGTAGTGAATTCGCAGCAGCCGGTGCATTCTTGGTTCGCAATCGGTCCAATCCACGGCGCGCAGATTCGCTTCGCGATCCGTCGCGATCAGCATCTCTCCGATGGGCGTCTTCAACCGGTCGATCCGGATCGTCAGCGGTTCACTCGGCATGCAAATCAAAGTAGGTCGCAATACCCCGCCTGCCCCTTATGTCTGCGACGACTCTACCCCAAGCCAGTGGTTGCGCAGCTCCGTGTTGAAGGCTTCCCACCGTTCTTCCGGAAAGAAAATCCTGGCTCCTTCGAATTCCATCCGCCGCTTCGTTCCAGGAATGTTCTCCGAGAGCCAATAAGCCCACTTCACGTCGAAATAAATATCGTCGGTCCCCCACACAATCAGCGTTGGTGCCTTCAGCGCTTTTAGTTTCCCTTCAATCGCCAGCGTGTGCCGGTTGTTGAATTCTGCCAGAAAGCGCCGCAGATTCGCGGTCCGCCGCTCGTTACGCACCAGTGGCCGAAGATACCGCTCGATGGTTTCGTCACTCACCTGCTCCGGACGTTCGTAGGCCGGACCCAGTGCTTGCTGAGAACGATAGACGTTCTTGTCTCGCAACATCGCGTTCAGCGTGCCCCCGAGGCCCCCCGCCGCAGCCATCTCCAGAAACGGTTTGAAGGCCTCCGGCGGCCAGTTATCGTGCGTGTCGCCGTTGGTCAGCGTCAGGCTCCGCACCCGTTCTGGATGCAATGCCGCGAAGATTTGCGCGATTCCGCTTCCGCTGTCATTGCCCACCACATCCACTCGATCGATCTTCAGCGCATCGAGGAATTCTCTCAGCATGTTTGCATTCGCAGTCACTGACACGTCCTGGCTGTCCCCGATCTCCGTGTCGCCATGCGCCAGCAGGTCCACCGCTATGCAACGCCGAATGTCCGACAGTCCGGTGAGCTGATGACGCCACAAATACCCATTGAGCAGAACCCCATGCACAAACAATGCCACCGGGCCGCTGCCCTGCTCCTGCCAGGCGATTCGACCCGATCCCGTTTCTACCGTGTGTTGCGTCGTCGAAGAGGCACCCTGCATCGTCATCCCCTCCTCGCCGATTGCGCCGAAGCGCCCGCTTCTCTTAACTTCTGTGCGCATTCGTCGCAGCAACTTCCACGGTCTTGCCCCCAATCTTCACTTTGATGGGGTCGCCTTCAAGCGCGCAGTCGCACGCCGCACAGGTTTTTTCGCTCATAGCCTTCTTCTCCTGCCCGGAATCCGGGTGAGTTCAGTAGGCCACCACCGCTGCCCGCGCCGCTGTCAGAATCTTTAGCGACTTGTAAGGGATCTATCGGCCCAGCGCGGATCGCTTGAATTCCGTAGGCGTTCGTCCGTACGCCTCGCGGAAGGCTGCGCTGAAATGGCTGTGGCTGGAGAAGCCCAGTTCCAGGCTCAAAGCACTCAGATCGTCATACCCTTCCAGCAGGTCCAGCGCTCGCGCCAGTCGCAGTCGCAGCTGATAACGATAGAGCGGCATCCCTTCCACCTGTTGAAAGACCTGGGTCAGATAAACCGGCGACCCCCGAACCTCCGCCGCGATCTCCCCC
>JBAVUB010000748.1:0-2634 GCA_049696575.1 Acidobacteriaceae bacterium
GGTCTGTCCGGCCCGCACCAGCACCCCGCCCTTCCGCGCCCGCAGCGGAAACACATGTCCCGGCCGCGCCAAATCCTGCGCCGTCGACCGCGGATCGATCGCTACCTTAATGGTGTGCGCCCGGTCGTACGCCGAAATCCCGGTCGTCACGCCCTCCCGCGCCTCAATCGTTTCGGTAAACGCGGTCCCAAACCGCGACGAATTCTCCGCCGTCATCGGCCCCAACCGCAGATAATCCGCGCGCTCCTCGGTCAGTGCCAGGCAAATCAGCCCCCGTCCGTGCCGCGCCATAAAATTGATCGCCTCGGGCGTCACATGCTCCGCGGCCAGCGTCAGGTCGCCCTCATTCTCGCGATCTTCGTCGTCGACCACCACAATCATCCGCCCCGCGTGGATCTCCTCCACCGCCCCCGCCACATCCGTCATGACCCGCGCATCGTGCATAGCCCTATTCTCCGCCAAATGCCTCATCCCGGCCATGCCCCCTTCGCCCCTCGCATCACGAATGTCACCGTGAAAAGGGATGTCATCCTGAGGAACGCAGTGACGAAGGACCTCTCGTTTCTCTCGTCGAGCACAAATCCGGGGCTCCAACCCCACAAACTGTGCGAAGCGCGTTCGCCTGGACGGTCCGTTCCTCTGGAACTTCCTCACCCGCTCCCCCGTACCCATCTGGTTGTATGTTGGTGACCGATGCTCCCAACCCTCCTGCTCGCGGCCCTGTTCCTCCAAACGGCTCCCCGGCAGGATCGACCCTCTCCCCCACCAACCCCGGAAACCCAGCAGCCTACCCAAAGCGAATCCGGCCTCCTCACCTTCCACATCACCACCCGCGAAGTCATCGTCGACCTTATCGCCCTTGACTCGCTGGGCCGCCCCATCCTCGATCTGAACCCCGCCGACCTCCAGGTCTCCGCAATCGCCGCGCCCCCACCCCACAAGCTCCGTCATCGTCACGAGCCTCCCGAAGCGGAGCCCATCGCCAGTCTCCGCCTCGTCGACCCCACTAGCCCGCAATCCTCCGACGACGCCCCCGCCGGATTCCGCATCGCCGCCAGCTGCCTCGAGCGCTCCACGCTCCACTACCAGCTTGCCTTCCATCCCGGGCCTTACGGCTCCACCAGCGGCTACCACCAGGTCGTGATCACGACCACGCGCCGCGACGCGCGACTCCACTATCCGCATCGCTACTACGTCGGCGTCGTCGCTCCACCCGCGAAGCCGCCGGTCACTCGCCCCTCCGCCATCGCCAACCTTCTCCAGCAGGCTGCCTGTTATTACCCCGAAACCCCGCCTTCCGTCTCCCTGCGCGCTCACTTCATCGACACTGGCCGCACCGGCATCCTCCGCTACTCCGTCGCCGTCGACGCCGCCTCGCTCTCCTTTCTCACCCTCACCGAACCCATCGCCCCGCACGCACCTCTCAGCCTCGACCGCCGCGTTCAGCTCGACTACGGCGCCTGCAACTTCGACGCCTCCGGCCACCCCATCGACTTCTTCCACGTCGATCTCGACCAGGTCCTCTCTTCCGTCGATTACGCCCACGCCCTCGCCCACGGATTTCCCCATATCCTTGAATTCCCTGCCCCTCCATCCATCGCCCTCACCCGCTTCGTCGTGCGCGACCGCGCTACCGGCAACCTCGGCGCCACCGACGTTCAGTTTCCCTTCCCCAACCCACCTTCTTCCTCCGCCCCGGAGATCCCCCGAAGCACCCCGTCTCTCGCCGATGAAACCGCCCGTAATTTGTCCCTCTACGGCGCGTTTTCCGGTGGCGCCTACGTCCCCCCGCCTCAGGGCCCCATCGGCTCCTTCGGCTCCATCGTCCCCGCGCCTGACTCTTTCTGCGGCGATGTCTTCGAGCTCGACCAACCCTCCGACCGCCTCCCCGACTTCCGCGAGCTCGACCCCATCGGCTCCCTCTACGCTCCCACCCTCGATGTCCCCAGCCAGCTCTTCACCAACACCAGCGGCATCCCCGGCGTCACCCCGCGCACCAACCTCTTCGGCCTCGACTACCACGGCGTCTTCTGGATCAAGACCTCCGGCGACTACCAGTTCCGCATGGTCTCGGACGACGGCGCATTCCTCTATATCGACGACACCCAACTGATCGATCTCGACGGCCTGCACAGCGCGCGCGGAGCCTCAGGACAGACCCACCTCGATCCTGGCCGCCACACCATCCACATTCCCTACTATCAGGGAGCCGTCACCTCCGTCGCACTCCTCCTCTGGGTCAAATCCCCCGGCCAGAACGATTGGACCCTCTTCGACCTCCGCAATTTCGCTCCCCCTCCGGCCGCATCGAAGCAAGCACAGGCCCACCCAACCAACATCCCAACCGCAGAAATGATCCCACCTTAAGGTTTGATCCATCCCTCGAGGATTCCCTTCCTGCTACACGCCCTGTCTTGCGTTGTAAATGAAATCTCGGAGAATCACCACGCTACAGTTTTGTGTCAGGGCACGGCTTTCAGCCGCGCCTAAAGAAAAACCCGGCGCAAAGCGCCCTCCCTGGCTCGGACTTTGAGCCTGCGCGATAGGTCCCCAAAACCTCTACAGGGCCTGGAACAACGGCTCAGAATCACCGCAACGAGGTTCGTATCAGGGCCCGACTAAGACGGCCTACCA
>JBAVUB010000749.1:0-2646 GCA_049696575.1 Acidobacteriaceae bacterium
CTGCCCAACGGGCTTCAGGTGCTGGTGGTCCGCCGCGCCGGCGCTGCGAAAGTCTCGGTGCTGCTGGCGGCTCGTGCCGGCGACATGGTCGATCCCGCGGGGAAAAGCGGCCTTTCTGTTTTGACCGTGACCACCATGGCGCGCGGGACTACCACGCTCTCCGGCACCGATATTCGCGACGGCATGGAAGCGGCTGGCGCCACGACCCTTCAGCAGTCGGTGAACGCGGAACTGGCGAGCCTCAACTTCGACGTAGTCGCGAAAAATATCGATCCCGCGTTTGCGATTCTGGCCGATGTGGTCCTGCACCCGGACTTTAAGAAGTACAGCTTTGAGAGCCAGAGACAGCAGTGGAGCGACGCGGCAGCGCAGGGCGAGAACGACGTGGGGGCGGTGGCGCAAAACGTCGCGCCCGCGCTGATCTTCGGCGCCGATCACCCTTTCGCGCGCGTTCTCGCGACGCCACAAGGCCTCAAGGACATTCAGCGTGAGGATCTGCGCGGCTTCTACCAGGACTGGTGGAAGCCGAATAATGCTGCCGCCATTTTTGCTGGAGACATTTCTCTGGAGGACGCGGTCAAGTTGGCGACGAAATACCTCGGCTCCTGGACAGGGAGCGCCGCGAAGGCCATACCGCTGCCCGCTCCGCAGAACCCGGGCGCAGGCAAGGTCTACCTCATCGACAAACCCGGGTCGCCGCAGACACTGATCGCGCAGTTGTTGCCGGCGGTGGGACAAAACGATGCTGAGCGTTTTCCGCTGACCCTCGCCAGCTTCGTCTGGAGCGATCGTCTGAATGCGTCTTTGCGCGAGACGCAGGGGTCGACTTACGGATTCAACTCGGGCTACTCGCCGTACGTCGAGTATGGCGCGTGGTCGGCGAGCGGCCTTGTGCAGACCGACAAGACGAAAGAGGCGCTGGTCGAGCTGAGGCACCAGACGCGCATGATCGCCGGGGAGGAGCCCATTTCCGATGCGGAACTGCGCACCGCGAAAGCTACCTTTGCTCAGGGTTATGCGTCGGGGTTCGAAACGTCGTCGGACCTGGCGGGCATCGTCGAGAATCTGTGGATTTCGAATCTGCCCGATTCCGCGATTCAAACCGATCCCGATGCAATTGCCCGCACGCCTCTTGCGGATGTTCAGGCCGCGGCCGCGCGGTTTGCTCGCCTGGACCAGGCTTCGCTGCTGCTGATCGGCGATCGCGGCAAGATCGAGGAGGGGGTCCGATCGCTGAACATCGGCCCGATCATTTTGCTCAACGCCGATGGCTCACCGGTCACGCCCGCTGGCGATCACTGATCAGGGATTGCCGATCTATCCCGCGACGCCTGGCGATCCGATCTGCCGGACCACGCGCCACGCGTAGTGGAAGCCGGAGACGAGCGTGAGAATGACGGTGGCCATCAGGGCCCAGTGGCGCACAAAAATGGCCCAGGGCGGCCCGTAAAACTGGCACAGCATCACGGCGGCCACCGCTAGAATCTGGGCCACGGTGTTCGCTTTTCCGGTAATGCTCGGCTTGAAATTGCGGATCGAGGTCGTCGCGAACAGGATCGCGGCGACGACCATGATTCCCAGGTCGCGCGCGAACACCAGCACCGTCACTCGGCGGGAGATGAGCCCTTCGTGGTGCAGAACCAGGAACAGCGTGCTCAACAGCAGCTTGTCGACCACCGGGTCAAGATACTGCCCCAGCATGGTCCGCTGATGCAGGAGCCGGGCCAGAGTTCCATCCATAGCGTCGGTGATACCGGCGAGCACGAAGAGGGCGAAGGCCATCTGGAAGCGTCCGTCGAGAACGGCCAGCACCAGAAAGGGCACCATGCACAGCCGGAGAAACGTCAGCAGATTGGGAGTCGCCCGAAGTTCGTTCATCGGATCATTCGCCGCGCCTTTTGCGTTTGTTCCTTCATCATCGGCGCATCGGCAAAGGATTCATAGTATCGCAGGGGGTGCGGAATTCCCACGTCGAAACAGGGTAGCAGCCCGGGCCGGCAGCGGAGCGCGGCCGGATGCTGGCGGGGTCGGCACCGAACCGGCGGCCGGGTTGTGCTGCTATCATGACGGAAGGCCGTTCCGGCTTGTGTAGGCGCGTAGCTCAGTTGGTTAGAGCGCTACCTTGACACGGTAGAGGTCAGGAGTTCGAGTCTCCTCGTGCCTACCAAATCCTTTCAGCCACACCGGTGCATGGAGCATTTCCGCTCCAGGCGCATTCCTGCACATGTAAGGGGCAGTTCCCGTTGGGCGGTCCCGCTGGGGTGAGGAAGAGCAGCATTCCCGACGCGATCCACAACCTGCCGCGGGCCGGGCCGGGCTTGAGATGCGGAAGGACCGGACAAACGCCAGGAGGGATTGACAGGGAGGTTTGGGCTTCCGTAAAGTAGTATACCAACCAGTTGGTATGCTATGCAGACACCCCGGGATCAGCACAAATCGAAGAGGATGACTGCTTCTTACCCGAGCTTCCGCAAATCCCGCCGCAGCCGCCCCGCATCCCCATCTGCAAGGGTCTGTTCCACCTCGGCGTGCGTCCGCTCCCACACCGGGGCAGCCTCGGCCAGCAGTTTTTTCCCCGGCGCGGTCAAATGCAGCCTCCGGCCGCGCCGGTCCTTCGGATCGACCGACACCTTGACCAGGCTGCGC